>JAOADS010000157.1 GCA_026417195.1 Ignavibacteria bacterium
CTTCAGACTTAAATAGCTGAAGAAGAATATCATATAGGGAGTTATTATTTTAACTAAAAAAGGTAAGTTAAAAACGTATTTCTCTGTTGAGAGGGCAAAAGCGAACCATGAGGATGGGATGAAATCAATTATCCGGTTTTGTATCAGCCAGTTGATAAAAGAAGAAATGCTGCCTTTACCGGTTATACCGTAGGAAATAAACTGAAAACCTAATATAAGAGTTACGATCATTACAAGCTGAATAAATAGTCTCATATTACTTGATCGGGTTATTCTGAAGTTTCTTACCGCAGATGCATATAGCAGAATGGTAATGTTAATCAGAAAATAGGAGGCTATATATCCGTTAATAATATAAACAAGCGATAGTTTAAACGATCCGGAATTAAGATAGTAAAATACCGAAGACGGAACTAAAAGTGGTAAAGCCATAAGCAATGTAAATCTTGTCAGCATAAACATTTTTGCACCTGAGAGTATTTGGGGACCCAGGGGAAGTGAACGGAATATTTCACTTTCGTTTTTTGACAATAGTATGTTATCAATTTCGTTTATAACAGTAAAGATCATAAGTAATGAAAAAAGAAGAAACGTTACAAACCCGAATTCAAACGGTGATGCTTTCTGCATGTTAAGCAACCAGGGGATAAAAATTCCGGGGAGTAGAAATGAAAGATTAATAAGAAAAAGTTTTTTCAGGGAGCCGTCAGAGCTTCTTATTTCAAGTTTTAGGAGAGTTTTGCCTAAATACGCTGTTTTTCCGGAATCGTTCATAAGTTTATCTCATTTATTTTTCTGTTCATCCGTTTTACCTTCCTGAGACTTGTTAAGAAATTCCCTGTAGAGCTCTACGTTTTTTCTATGTTCGTCATAGTTTTCAGCGAAACGATGTGAGCCATCACCTTTTGCTACGAAGTATAAATAATTATGCTTCTCGGGATATAATGCTGCAAGTATGGAATTTAATCCGGGATTATTGATTGGACCGGGCGGCAGACCTTTATGAATGTAAGTATTGTAAGGAGAAGGATATTTTAAATCACTATAGAGTAATCTTTTCTTAGGTTCAGGCAATGAGTATATAACCGTAGGATCTGCTTCAAGTTTCATCCCTTTTCCTAGACGGTTGTGATAAACACCGGAAATAGTTTTCTTCTCGGGATCATATTTGGTTTCAGCTTCTATGATTGATGCCAGAGTTATAAGATCAAGAAGGTTTAATTTTTTTTTCTTGATTTCATCTGAGACAAGCGGTATTACTTTCTTCCTGAAAGTTGAAAACATAATATTTATAATTTCTCTTTCAGGATTTGCCGATGTTATGTTTAAATTGTATGTATCAGGGAAAAGGAAACCTTCAAGTGATGAAGCTTTTATTCCGATCAGATTCATCAGGCTGTCGTTTCTGCATTCCTCTACAAACCTTGAAGAATCTATTTCCAGCTTACGTTTCAGTAGCCTTGCTATCTGCTTTATTGTTAATCCTTCAGGTATTGTTACTTGCGGTGGTTTTGCTGATAACGGATTTGTAATGATATTGAGCACGTCAAGATATGTAAAGCGGGGCGGGATGGTGTGAACTCCGGGTATTATTTTTTTATCATAGCGGAAAATTCTTCCAAGTATGACAAAGGTATTTTTCCCGAAGGATGGGACATTTTTTTTTATTTCTTCTCCCACATTTCTAAGATTAGCACCTTCCTGTATAATTATTTTCACCTCTTTCTCTGTTTCAAAGCCTGATACTAGAACTTTTACTAAAATATAAACAAGCAGAATTCCACCCAATCCGATTATCTGGTTTATGTATTTCGTTATTAAGAATAAAATTTCTCTACCTTGTGGTAACCGTATCCCTGAGAGATTGGTATAGATTTTCAATTTCTGTATCTGATGGGTTGTTTTTTATATATTTTTCCAGTTCTTCTTTTGCCTGCTGATTTTTATTCTGTGACCTGTAAATATGAACAAGTGCTGTGAGAGCTTCTTTATAGTCCGGATATATCTCAATTGCTTTTTTCAGGTTCGCCTCTGATGATTTAACATCACCCATAAGAGAATAGGTATATGCAATCATATAATAAGTCAAAGATGACTTCGGATCAATTGTTGCAACCTGTTTCAGCACTGAAATAGCCTGCTGATATTGTTTCTGGGCTAAGAGTTTACCGGCATATTCAATTCCTCCGTTTGCCTCCATGTTTAGTATATGGGTTTTACCCGGAACAAATTTATATACTTCCATAATTTCAAAATTCTGGTCTCCTGCTGTGAAAAGCTTCTTCTGATTTACTACCTGAAACCACTCTCTGAGGAAAGCTATGTATGTAACACCTTTGTTTTTTAATTCCTCTTCCATATATTCATTAAAATTTCTTGTATGGATTTTATCTATAAATTCGGGATTTATCAGACCAACAACGTCTATTATTTTTCTCTCTGAATAAAAAGCTATTGCCCCGACATCGTGAGTTGCTATGATTGCATCTTCAGGAGTGTTTTCCTTCAGCCACTTTGCAGTTACAACCTGTCTTGAATATATGTGTCTAGATTGTTCAGCATACAGTTTTCTGTGATCGAAGTAAACATAAGCTGAATAGATTATAACAACAGCGATCAGAGAGAAGTTTAAAAAGTTTACTGACTTTACGTCTTTTATTATTTCAAAAACAAATCTGAAAAATTCCCTCAAGCCGTAAACGAAAAGAAGTATATAGAACGGAATTACCGGCATCAGATATCTGCCGAAACGGTGGGCATAGGGTAATTTATACCAGTAAATGAATATGAGAGCTGTTATAAAAACAAATGCAAGCAGGTAAGGGTTATATTTCATCTTAATAACATCACTTATGATTTTTACTAAAGCCACAACGAAGCCGGCAAAGAAGAAAACATAGACTGATTCCGTGAAATAACCCCATACTTCATATTTCAGAAATTCGCTTCTGCTTTTAAGTGAATAATAAACGGTTTTAGCACCGTAGGTATTTGGCAGTATCGATCCTGAAATAATATAGTTCATCAGGAAATAAGCTGAAATAATTCCACTTGTTATTAAAGCAATTCTTATGAGCTGCTTTTTCTCAAACAGTTTCAGTTCCCTGTTAATCTCCGGTTTGGTTTTTTTAAGATAATATACAATAAGGTAATCAACTGCAACTGCTCCTATAAAGGCAACAGCATCGGGACGGGTCCAAAGTGTTAGTCCGAGAATTACTGCAAAGATTTCGGCTTTACGCTGAAGGTAATAATAGTAACAGGCTATAAGCAGGAAAATAAATAAAGTAGTTTCCATTCCTGTTACAGCTATTAGATTCATCCATCTGTCAAGAAGAAATATAGCAGCTGCGCAGATTGCAAGCCAGTTTTCTTTGTCAAACAGATATAATGATAGTCTTAAAAAATAAAAAACAGCAACTGAAAAAAACACAGCTCCTATAATATAGCTAAGCCACATTTCATTTTTGGTAAAAAGAAAAAATAAAGAAAGTATCAGAGTATAAATAGGCGAGGTGGAGCCAGCTGTAACTACTTCATTTCTGAAATATGAGAAGCTACCGTATTCCGCCAGATTTTTTGCAAACTGAAGGTGTATCCACGGATCATCAAGGGGAAATGAAAGATAGTTGTTTACGGACTGGGCAAAAAATACATAATAGAGGGGAAGCAGAAAAGCTATTAACCAGAAAAACAAAAATATAATTCTCCATGTTTTCTCCTTAATATTAAGTGAGAAACCTATATTTTTTTCCGGCTGCTTCTTACTGGATTTTATCTTTTTTTCCGGCATGAAATATTCAAAACTCAAAGATAACGAAATATAAGAAGGCAATCAATTTATACAGAAATCAGTAATTTTATCCAATTGTAAAAATCTTTTTGGATTACTAAAGCTCTCTTTACAGATAGAACGAGGATTTTTCCTTCTGGTATCAATTTTGGATTTATTTGAAAATGCATCAAGCATATATTTGTAATAAATCTGTAAAACATGATTAAAAATCATCTCATAATGCAGTTTAATTCTGCAGTTCTTATTGTATTGGGCTTATATGGTTATTATTCTTCCGGAAGTCCGACTGCTCTTATTGCTCCGGCCATAGGTGTAATACTTCTTGGCTTTTCATATCCCACAAAGAAAGAAAATCACGTTGCTGCTCATATAGCTGTTGCCTTAACCCTTATTGCTTCAGTTGTTTTTCTTGCAGTGGGAATAAGAAGAAGTAATGGACTTGTAATTGCCATGGGTATTATTACCTTCATCTGTCTTGATTTATATATACTGAATTTCTTCATCAGGAAAAAAGAAAGAGAAAAGAACAATTCAGAAAACAAAAATGGGGCATAAGCCCCATTAATATTTCACTGAAAGCAAGAACTTATTTCAGTAACGTGAGTTTTCTTGTATCCTTATAAATGTTTCCACTTTCTGAAATCACCTCAATTGAATAGAAATATACACCCGATGCCATACCGTTTGCAACCAAATCAAAGGTGTAGTTACCTGAATTATAGTTACCTTTTATCAGCTCTTTAATTTCCCTGCCCATAACATCAAAAAGCTTGAGTGTTACCATGCCGCGTTCAGGCAGAGTAAAAGATATTTTAGTGGATGGATTGAAAGGATTCGGATAGTTCTGGGAAAGTGAGAATCTTTCTGTCACCTGTGAGTTATTAATGAGATTTACCACACTGCCCCATGTGCGTGTCACACGGATTCCGTCAATGTTCAGAGTAGGAGCTATGGTACTGGTG
>JAOADS010000158.1 GCA_026417195.1 Ignavibacteria bacterium
GGTAATAACAGTATAGGAATATCAGGTGGATGTCCGCTGGCGAGAATGTTTTCAGCTAAGATATTTAACTCATCAGGTTCAACAACAACTACAGCTATAATTAACGGTCTGAATGGAGTAAGGACATTCGGTAACTCATGGGTAAGCAGCAATTCATGGGGCGGCGGTTCACCGATCTCAGCAGCTGACAATGCGATTTTAGACGGAGTAAATTTAGGAAGGAATGGTAAAGGAATAGTATGGCTTTTTGCCACTGGTAATGGGAATAGTAGCACTTTAAGTTGGCCTTCATCAAATCCAAACGTTATTTCAGTAGGAGGTAATAGTCCGTGTAATCAGAGGAAATCCACTACAAGCTGTGATTTAGAAAATTTCTGGGGTGCAAATTACGGAACCGGGCTTGATATAGTAGCTCCGTGTGTAAAAATATATGCTACTTCTCCCGGTGGCGGTTATACTCCAACCTTCAATGGTACTTCAAGTGCGACACCGAATGCAGCGGGAGTTGCAGCTCTTATGCTTGCAAAGGATTCAACACAGACGTGGGATACAGTGAGACAGAGGATAAACAGGACAGCTCTGAAGAAAGGTTCATATTCATATACTTCAATGGGTCCTTTAACTAATCTCGGCAACACCTGGAATAATGAAATGGGTTATGGTATAATCAACGCCAATCAGGCTTTATTGGCTGTTGGTTCACCTGTTGGTGGTATTCAGCAAACAGAGGTACCATCTGAGTACTCATTATCACAGAATTATCCAAATCCGTTTAATCCGGCGACAGTTATAAGGTTCACCATACCTAAAGAAGGTTTTGTGAGCCTGAAAGTTTATGATTTGACGGGCAGGGAAGTTGTAACCCTTGTAAACGAAAACAGGAAACCTGGTACCTATGATGTAAAATTCGATGCCTCAAAATTAAGCTCCGGTGTGTATTTTTACCGTCTTGAATCAGGCGAGTTCAGAGCGATTAGGAAGTTAATGCTTATTAGGTAGATTTAGCAACATAATTTTAATTATCATTAGCCCGGTTATTTGTAACCGGGTTTTTTTTAAAGTTTAGGTAGTATATAGATACTTTTAAAATCATTGAAATTACAAACGTTCTTCTATATTTTTGAACAAATTAACTAACCATATTTTATAGTTCTGAATCTTGGTTTCCGTGAATTATGGAGCACAGGATCCGGAACTGAAATAAAACTAAAAGGAGATATAAAAATGTCAGAAGAAAAAGGTTTAGCAAAAGGTATGTTCCTTGGATTTATAGCAGGGGGACTGGTTGGTGCAGCAGTAGCTCTGCTTTACGCACCTAAAAGCGGTAAAGAACTGAGAAGAGATATACGTATGAGGAAAGATGAACTCCTTGATGATGCAGAAGAATATCTTGACATTGCCAAGCATAAGGCACAGGATATTATTAATGAAGGCAAGAAGAAATCTGAAGCTTTGATAAGTGATGCAAAGAAAAAAGCAGGCTCATTACTAGAAGATGCAAACAATATTCTTAATGTTGCGAAAGAAAAGGCGTCATCAGGTTACGAGCATGCTAAAGAGAAAATTTCTGAGGAGACATCCAAAGTTAAAGATGCAATAAAGGCCGGTGTGGAAGCATACAAGGAAGAAAGAAATAAAAACTGATATCGCCTGATGCAGGAAATAGAGTTTGTATCAGGCATTGCCCATATAGTTCTATATGTTTTTCTGATTGTTCTTATAATTTACTTCATAATAGTTCTCAAACGTCTGAATTCTTCGCTGGATAAAATTAGTTCAGCTGTTGAAGACGTAAAAAATAATATAGATACTATAACCAAGAAAACTGAACCGGTCATAGAAAATCTGCTTGCCATTCAGGAAGACATTAAAGAAATATCGGGGAATGTAAAAGTTCAGGTATCTAAGGTTGACAGTATGGTTTCTTCAGTTAAGCAGACCACTGAGTCAATCATAGAGTTTGAACAAAAAATCCAGAAAGAAGTAGAAGGAAGCGTTTTTGATATCATTAACCTGATTAACTCTATTTCCAAGGGTATTAAAGTATTCTTATCCGTACTGGGTCGGAAGAAAAACCATACTATGGACTGGCAGGATGAATAATTTCATCCTGTTTTTTTAATACTGATTCATTACATACCGGGGCACAGGGATTCTGTGTCTGTTTTATTTTATTTATCAACTTTTTCAAAAGGGAGGATTAGAATTTTGGGGATATCACCAGACAAAATCAGAAACATAGTAATAGCCGGGCACGGAGGGTCGGGGAAAACCATACTAGCAGAATCCATTCTTTATATTACAGGAACAACTAACCGGTTAGGCAGAATTGAAGACGGTTCAACAATATCGGATTACAGTAAGGATGAAATTGCCAGACAGATTTCCATTAATTCAACTGTCTTAAATACAAATTTTGATGGGTATAAACTTAATATTATTGATACTCCGGGATATACTGACTTTACTGGTTCTGTCAAATCCTCAATGAGAATAATGGATACTGCTCTGATATCAGTTAATGCTTCCGAAGGTGTAGAGGTAGGAACAGAGATAGCTGTATCATATGCAAAAGAATACGGGATAGAAATTTGCTTTGTTATCAATAAACTTGATTATGAGAAAGCAGATTTCGATTCAACTTTGAATCAATTAAGGGAATTTTACGGTAATCATGTAGCTGAAATTCAGTTCCCAGTTAATCAGGGATCTGGCTTTGACAGTATAATAGATGTGCTTAAAATGAAAATGTTGAAGTTTTCATCTGACGGTAAGGGCAGTTACACTGAACATGAAATTCCGAATGATCTGATGGAGAAAGCAAAAAAACTTCATCAGGAATTAATTGAAATTGTAGCTGAAGAAGATGATGAACTTATGAATAGGTTCTTTGAAGAGGGTGGAACATTAACTGAAGAAGAACTTATAGAAGGTCTTTCACGGGAAATAAAGGCAAAAAAGATACTTCCTGTATTGTGTTCAGCAGGCTCGAAATCGATAGGGGTCAGGCCACTTCTTGAATTCATTTGTAAATACTGTCCAAGTCCTCTTGATGCAGAGCCTTTTTTAGCTAAGAAAAACGGGAATGATGAATATATAGAAATAGAACCGAAACCAGACGGAGAGCCTGTTATTTTTGTATTCAAAACTATCTCTGAACCCCATATAGGCGAAATGTCATTTTTCAGGGTATTGTCAGGTAAAATTACTCCCGGAATTGATCTGCTGAACCAGAACCGTAATAAAACTGAACGCCTTACACAGATTTTCCAGATGAACGGTAAAACAAGGAAAGAATTGCCGGAGGCCGTAACAGGTGATATTGCTGCAGTCGTTAAACTTAAAGATACTCACGTTAATGATACTTTAGCGGGAAAATCTTTAAATGCATCAATAGAACCTATAATTTTTCCGGAACCTTTAATTGAACAGGCTCTTGTTTCAAAACAAAAAGGAGACGAAGATAAAATAGCATCCGGACTTGCTCATCTCCACGAGGAAGATCCTACATTTTTATTTCATTATGATCCTGAGCTTGGTCAGACTATAATAAGTGGTCAGGGAGAATTACATTTAGCAATTATAGTAAACCGTTTAAAAGAAAAATACGGAGTTGATGTAAACGTTGTTCCTACTAAGATCCCTTATAGAGAAACCATAAAAACCAAGGTGGAGAGTGCTGAATATAAACATAAGAAACAGTCCGGCGGTCATGGTCAATATGGACATGTATTTCTAAGACTTGAGCCTATGAAACGAGGCACAGGTTTTGAATTCGTGGATGAAATAGTTGGCGGAGTAATACCGGGTAAATTCATTCCAGCTGTTGAAAAAGGAGTTAAGGAAGCTATGCTTAAGGGACCTCTTGCATACTATCCAGTTGTTGACGTCAAAGTCACGGTTCACTACGGTTCTTACCATGATGTTGACTCCTCTGAAATGGCTTTTAAAATAGCAGCTGCACAGGCTTTCAAAAAAGGATTCCTTGAAGGTAAACCAGTATTACTTGAACCAATATATGAAATTGAAGTAACAGTACCGGAAATGTTTATGGGAGATGTTATGGGAGATATATCTTCACGAAGAGGGAAAATATCTGGTATGGATTCAAATGGTAAAATGCAGGTTATAAAGGCAACCGTTCCACTTGCAGAACTGCATGACTATGCTACTAAATTACGCTCTATCACTCAGGGTAGGGGAATTTTCAGAAGAAGGTTTTCTCATTATGAAGAAGTTCCCAAAGAACTGGAAGCTAAAATTGTAGCAGAAGCCCAAAAGGAATTTGCAGAAGCTCATGCATAACTAAAATGGATAAACTCTGGTCACCCTGGCGCTCAAAGTATATTGAAACTTTCAAAGATGATAGGAAAAGTTCAGATAAGTCACTTTTCACAAGGATAATCAATGAAAATAGGGATAAAGAAAACTACGTTATTCACAGGAGTACCAGGAGTTTCATCATAATGAATTTATATCCTTATAACAGTGGTCATCTTATGATTGTGCCGTATCATGAAGCAAAGGATATTGGTGAACTGGATACAGAAACAAGGATTGACATGTTCAATATGATAGAGCTCGGTTGTAAAATACTTGAAGATTCTCTCAAACCACATGGTTTCAACATTGGACTTAATTTGGGCAGGGTTTCGGGGGCTGGCATTGAAAATCACATTCATTTCCATATAGTGCCAAGGTGGAACGGAGATACAAATTTCATGCCTGTACTGAACGATGTTAAGGTAATTTCGGA
>JAOADS010000159.1 GCA_026417195.1 Ignavibacteria bacterium
GCAACTTTTTATGGAGGAAATTATTCGGATTATGGTTATTCAATTACTGCAGATACTTCAGGGAATATTTATGTAACTGGATATACAAATTCAACGAACTTCCCTACAGAGAATCCCGGAGGCGGAGCTTATTTTCAGGGCAGCCGTGCAGAAGAAGCAGATGCATTTGTAATAAAATTTAATAATTCCGGCATAAGAATTTGGGCAACATATTACGGAGGTAATGGTATGGATGTCGGTCGTTCAATTGAGAGCGATATTTCAGGCAATGTATTTATCACCGGCTGGAGCCTTTCAACTAATCTTCCTACCTATAATCCGGGCGGCGGCGTTTACTTTCAGGGAACGTACGGTGGAGGTATCAACGATGCGTTTATATTACGTTTCACTAATGTTGGTGTCAGAACATGGGCAACGTATTACGGAGGAAATGATATAGATTATGGATTATCAGCAGGTACGGATATTTCAGGTAATCTATATATTGCTGGTGAGACTCGCTCAACTAACCTTCCCACACAAAATCCCGGAGGCGGAGCTTACTTCCAGGGAGTTATTGGAGGAAGTTTTGACGCTTTCATTTTGAAATTCACAAATAATGGTTTAATGACCTGGGGATCTTACTATGGAGGTTTTTTCACAGAGTCTGCAAGTTCAGTTACTGCAGACATTTCAGGAAATGTATTTTTAACTGGACAGGCAAGTGCGAATTCTCTCCCTGTTTACAATCCTGGTGGCGGAGCTTATTATCAGGGAACGTATGGTGGAGGAGGAGATATAATAATTTTAAAGTTTACAAACTCTGGTGTGAGGCAATGGGCTACATTTTACGGAGGAAATAATACTGATAATGTTAATTCAGTGTCTGTTGATGCTTCAGGGAATGTATTCATTGCAGGCAGCACCATGAGCGGGACATTTCCTCTTTATGATGCCGGAGGCGGTGCTTATTATCAGGGCTCTCATGCAGGTAGTTATGATGTATTTATATTAAAGTTTACAAATAGCGGCGTCAGACAGTGGGCTACTTATTATGGAGGAGATGCTAGTGACGACTCAAAGGCAATGTCAGTTGCTATAAATGGTAATATATTTATAAGTGGATCAACATCCGGAGGCTCATTTCCCCTGCTTGACCCCGGTGCCGGAGTTTATTTTCAGGGAACTTATGGAGGAGGTCCAGCAGATGCCTTTATTTTAAAATTCACTAATAATGGAGTAAGGCAGTGGGCAACTTTTTACGGCGGAAGTGGAAATGATGTAGGATATGGGGTATGTACAGATCCAGCCGGAAATGTATTTATGACTGGACAAACTACAGGCGGAACATTTCCTTTACAAAATCCCGGAGGCGGGGCTTACTACCAGGGGACTCACGGAGGAGAGGGCTCCTCAGATGTATTTATATCAAAATTCGGAGATGCATTGGTATCATTTACTCCTATAGGTAATAACATACCTGAAAGCTACCATTTACATCAGAACTATCCTAATCCGTTTAATCCTTTGACTAGGATTGGTTTCGATATACCTGAGGAGAAATATGTAAGGATAATCGTATATAACTCTAACGGGCAATTATTATCAGTGCTGGTGGATCAGGTTTTAAAGGCTGGTTCATATGAGTTTACCTTTAACGGAAAAAACCTCAGCTCAGGCATATATTTTTACTGTCTTGAGGCGGGAGATTATAAAGACATAAAAAAGATGATACTTTTGAAGTAAAAATTTCTTATGCCATGCAGCAAGCTCAGAACAATAATTTACGCGGCTGATAAAATAGTTGAAAAGGTACACAATACTATCTTATTTGGAGTTTTCTTGAATTTAAATTAAACATAACATTAGTGGAAAATAGTGATGTAAAAATTCCAAAGGGATACAGACTAAGAGTATCCACGCACAGACTAATCAGTCAACTTGTTAATTATACAGGCTCTGACTATGATACGATAATTTCAACAGCCTGTTTATTATTGGAAAAGGAAATTAATTATATAATTAATGAAGACCACACATCTCATCTTAAGAACAGATCTGAAGAAATCAGGTTAATTTTAAAATCTGTGAGCTGATAAAAGTATATCCTATTCACCAGTATTTTCCTAACATAGGAGAGCAAGGGGTTTCAGGTTAGAAGATCAATTAGCTTTAGTTTCCAGCTCATATACTTTTTGCACTAACCATTCCATTCCAAGGGTTTCGGGGTGGAGTTTCATAATCTGTTTTGCTTTGAATAGTTTTTTTTCAGGAGATTTTCCAGCGTGAGCTTCAATAAGTATATTCAGTATTGAAATGAATCTAAGATATATTTTCCTGTTAGTGTGTGAAATCTTAGATGATGTTTTTAGAAGCTTATTAAATGAATCAATAACCGCCGGGAGATCCTTAAAGTAACCTAATTCATAATAACAGATTATTGTTTGATATTTAACTTTAACATCGAAGACATCATCCTTTTTAACTTTAGCGAGATGTTCCAGCGATCCTATGTAATCCTTCCTGGCATAACACACAGCTGCTTTTGCAAGGCTTATAAAAGATTCTTTGTTTAGTTCGGGAAGCTTAGAAGAAAAATCATTTATGAATTCTTCTGCTTCAGAGAATTTTCCCATCCTTAAAAAATGATCAACAATATGATTAAATGTTGTGTTATCTATATGTTCTTCAACAAATGAATAGGCATCGGACTCAATCATTTTAACACAAATCTCATAAGCATCGGTGATTCTGGATTGACCGGTGAATTTCTCGGTGGTTTTGCATAGATTAATAAGTGTTATAAACAAATAATGTTTTTCAGTTCTGTTGAATATATGTAAATTATTAAAAACCTTTTTCATGCTCTCGGAGAATAGTTCCTCATTCCCGAGATTGGAATATGAAAGATATAGGGTATGATATATATCAAAGATAATTGCATATTGTGGATTTAGTAATTTCAGGGATTCATAAATTCCATCGAAGTTCAGTTCTTTTATATGCTTGATAAATATAAGCGAATCAGGGTTTTCCCAGGTTTCTGTTTTTAACATATGGACGAGTATTCTTTCCTGAAAATAGCAGATCACCGTATCCATAAGATTTGTTAATGATAAATTTCTAGGCAATTTGTAATATTCATCCATTTTCCTCAAACCTTCCAGCGTACATGCTTTCAAGTAATATATTTTTTTTATAGACCAGAAGAAGTCACTGTTAATTCCTTTTTTGAGTAGCGAAGATTCTGTTTTAGATAACGCTTCTTCGGCATTCTGATATAACTCTTTTTTTATAAGAGCTTCTGACAGCAAAACTCCGCTTAAGTATTTGTTAGCTTCCAGTTGCTTTTCAATAAGGAAATCTTTAGCCAGAAGAGTTAGTGATGAGTTTAATTTATTAATGAGAATCTCTGCTTTACAATCAAATTTTTTATTTGAATAGAGTTTACTGTAAAGATTTTCCTTGGTTAACTTTGATGAGGTGAATTCCGGATAAAACTTTCTTAATACCCTGAAATAAGGTAATAAATTTCTTCCTTTATTATGATATGGTGAACAGATGAATCTCTCAAATTCCTTTAATTCCGTTTTAGTAAAACTCTTCAGTATCTTTATAAGCTCTAGGTTCTTCATTGAACAACAAGTTATATCGTTACAAATATACCCTTCAAAAATACAAGAAGTAAGTAAAAAACGGGATTTTTAGTATCTCGGGTGGTTTGCAACTCAGTAATAATTCTAAAGAAGTGATAAAGGATCTCAACTATGTTGTTATTCTGAACAGAACTCTGAGGATTGATGTGATGTGAAACAAGATACCCGCTTTCGCGGGTATAACAATGCTTCCTGTAGGGATTTACTCCGAATTTATGATGAAGCTAATTAATTTTTACTGTAAGGTTATAATTCTTATCAACCTCATCCGAACTTACAGTTATCCTGTAATCTCCTGATGAAGGCAACCTGCCTTCCCATTCCCTTGCGTCATCTAATTCCGTGGCATGTTCAAGAAATAATCCCGTTTTGAGGTCCTTTATGTTAAAAAAAACATTACCTGTAACACTTACTATCATATTCTGACCTGCTTTTGCTGTCAGTATATAGGTAACTGCTTCACCTGAAACTTTTCCGCTGACAGTTACAGAGCTTTCGCCTTTTTTAAATCTTATTCTCTTATCATTGTTATCAGATGTCAGTAAAGAATCTGAAACAAGAAATGAGAATATAAGTAAATAAAAAATTAGTCTCCTCATTTTTTTGAAATTCTATTGATTTTACGAAAGCAGCTTTGTAAGCAATATAGAAACAGAGAGCAGAACTCCGAAAACAAGTGTCAGCTGTGCCGTCATTGCGTCAAGCATAGCTATTTTACCTGTATCTTCTATTTTAACTCCTCTGATCATTCCCAGATTCTTAATTGCAATGGGGAGACTTAGTATAACTATTAAAGACCATACAGGTAAGATATTGAATATCACAAGTAAGACAACCGTTACGTATGCACCTATTATAAGAAATACATATTCTCCCTTGGCAAAACCTTCTCCGAAAATAGTTGCAAGTGTTTTTATGTTTGCCTTGCGGTCATGAATTATGTCTCTGAGGTTATTTGCCTGAAGTATTCCGGTAATAAGTAGCCCCAGAGGAATTGATGCATAAACTGTAGTCCACGTGAAAGAACCTGTTAATGCATAGTATGTGCCTGCAACTATAGCT
>JAOADS010000160.1 GCA_026417195.1 Ignavibacteria bacterium
GTCCTTTGTGAACATATGGTATGTGAAAACCCTCCAGATAATTTTCAACATACAATGCCCAGTTACATTTAATAAGATAATCTCTTGACAAGGCTGGTTCAAATATTGCTTCTTTGATTAAAACACCTTCAAGACGGTTATCTATTGTTGTGGTGATTTCTTCAAGAGTAGTGACAGGGTGTAAAGATACAAATACAAAATTTTTCCAAATCCCAACCGGAAGGGAGGTCAGGTTATCCGAAGGTGACGGGAAGTTTTCTGCACCTTCCATTTCAGGCATAGATCTGAATTTACCGTCAAGTTCAAATCTCCTTCCGTGATATCTGCATTGAATGGTTCTGCATATCTCTGGACTTTCTGCAAGCAGATTTCCTCTGTGAGTACATACGTTTGACAGACAATGTATATGATCTTCAAGGTCGCGTGTCAGTAACAGAGGTTCATCAATAAAACTTTCCAGAAGTATGAAAGGATAGATCTGACCGGGAATTTTTATTTTTTCTTTATCGGCTGCGATGTGCCAGAACCTTTTAAATATTTTATCTCTGCAATTTATAAATATTTCCTCACTTCTGTAAAATTCTGCCGGGAGAGTGGATGCTTTTTTAATATCTTTGTGGATCTCCAAATTTATCATACCCATTTTTTCTTTTTAAAAATTATAAGGAATGTAATTCCAACTAAAAACATAAGACCTAATGCAAACGGATAACCAAGCAACCATTCAAGTTCAGGCATATACTGGAAGTTCATACCGTAGATGCTTGCTATGAAAGTCATAGGTATGAATATTGTAGATATGAGCGCAAGATATTTCATAGTCTCGTTTAATTTGTTGCTGAAACTTGAGAGGTAAATGTCAATCATACTTGTAAGCATTTCACGGTAGGTTTCCATAGTATCAAGGACGTTTATGGTATGATCGTATAAGTCTCTGTAGTAAGGTAAGGTATGGGCGGAAATCAAACCTTTGGTATTCCTTTCAAGATGGACTATGGCTTCCCTTAAAGGCCATATGGTTTTACGCAGGAATAACATTTCCCTTTTTAGAGTATAAATACTTGTCAGAGTGTTTTTATCGGGATTATTTACAAGTTCTTCTTCAATTGATTCAGTACGTTCTCCCAGAATTTCAAGTACATCAAAATATGAATCAATTACAGAATCTATAAGTAAATACAGAAGGTAATCAAGAGTAATTTTTCCCTCAACACTGTAGTTTTCCCTGAGTCGTGCCCGAATTTTCTGAAATGAATCTCCTTCAATTCCTTCCTGGAATGTTGCTATGAAGTTTTTTCCGAGGATAATACTAAGTTGTTCAGGAATAATTTCTTTATTTTCCCCTTTAAGATGAAACATTCTAAGGACTATATATGTATAATTTTCGTAATCCTCGGTTTTAGCTCTTTGTTCAACGTTTAAAATATCTTCGGTAACAAGTGGATGGAGTTCAAGCTGTTTACCTATTTCCCCTATAAGATTAACGTTATTTAATCCTTCAATATCTATCCAGTTTATCTTGTTTTTATCAAGAACATCCCTGAGATTTTCAGGTTCTGTTATTTTAATCTGGTCACATGAAGTTGTATCA
The DNA here is from genome assembly GCA_026417195.1 of Ignavibacteria bacterium. Lineage (GTDB taxonomy): Bacteria > Bacteroidota > Ignavibacteria > Tepidaquicellales > OLB5 > JAOADS01. Next base: position 1,592 of record JAOADS010000160.1, read on the forward strand.
TATTTTATCAGATTAATAACAGGTTCACCTGTAGTTTTTTCTCCGGTGTATATAAGAGAGCCGGGTAAGGCTCCTGTGGGTTTTTTCTTCCTGAAGAGTTTTCTCAGTTTTATATATGGTTTCTTTATAATGTTTTTTGTTCTCATGTTCAAAGTTAGCATTATTTATAAAATTATTAAATGTTAGTATTATTCATATTTTTTTTTAGTTTTAATTAATAGATTTGCTTCAAAAACCAATATGAATACAATTATAAAAGAGCTCGAGAATAATATCCTAAAGCTTACGCTTAACAGACCTGATTCCCTGAATGCATTTAATTCAGAAATGCTTTATGAACTTCAGTCTTCATTTGGCGAGGCAGAGTCAGATAACATACGATGTGTAGTAATTACCGGAGCCGGGAAAGGATTCTCCTCCGGACAGGATCTGAAGGATTTTCAGTCTGAAGGCAAACCGTTCAAAGAAGCTCTTGAGAAGAAGTATAATCCTTTAATTAAACAGATTATGGAATTACCTAAACCGGTGATCTGCGGTATAAATGGTGTTGCTGCAGGTGCAGGACTCTCTCTTGCGCTTGCATGTGATTTCAGAATAGCCGTTGAGAGTGCGCAGCTTATAGAGGTTTTTATAAATGTAGGGCTTGTTCCGGACTCTGCATCAACATTTACTCTTCCCAGGTTAGTCGGGCTGCAGAAGGCATTTCAGATGTGTGCAACAGCAGAAAGAGTTTCTGCGTTGGAGGCTAAGAGATTAGGTCTGGTGAATGTAGTGGTTCAGAACAAAGAAGTCCTTGATATTGCATTAAGTAAATACTCTCGCAAGTTTGCATCCCTGCCTACTTTTTCTCTGGGCATGACAAAAGCTTTACTTAATTCCTCTTTTTCGAAATCACTTGATAAGGTACTTTCCGATGAGGCTGAAGCTCAGGATAAGGCTGGCAATTCAAATGACTATAAAGAAGGAGTTACAGCATTTCTTGAGAAAAGAAAGCCAGTTTTCAAGGGAATTTAAATTGCAGCCATTCCTTAAAAAAATTACTTATTTCAATTTTTGAAAAATCATCACAATAAGAAACAAAAGAATTATTTACAGGAAAAAGTATTTGAATACAGTCTTGTAATTATTTTACTTCTTCTGGTTTTTTTAGCTTCTTCTTACAAAGTTTCAGGTGATGATGATTTCTTCTGGCATTTAGCAACGGGAAGGTATATAGCAGAACATAAGACAGTTCCAGACTCAGATGTTTTTGGATATGCAACAGCGGGTGACAGATGGATACCTTTTGAATGGGGCTGGGATGTTCTCACTTACGGATTGTATAATCTCGGAGGTTACAATCTCATACTGGTTTTCCGCTCTCTTATGTTCTGTATCATTTTTCTGATTTACTATCTTTTACTGCGGAGATTCGGCATAAATATATTTCTTGCATTATTTATGCTTTTCGTTCTTCTTGTTTCTATTATGGACAGGCTGTCACCCAGACCTCATATTTTTACATATCTGTTCTTCGTATGCCTGCTTTATATATTAATTAATTTCAAATACGGTGACAGAAAAAAATACACAAGGTATCTTTACCTGATTCCTTTAATCTTTCTACTATGGTCAAATATACACATGGGAGTTCTGGCAGGCGGCCTGATAATGTTTGTATTTACTGTTTCAGAGACTATCATCTATTTAAAACCTTCACTAAGATCAGCTGATTCAGCAAGGCTTGATAAAAGAGAATTCAGATTTTTGTGGATCATTTCTGTTACATCTGCGATTATGCTGCTGGTTAACCCGCATGGTTTAAATACATATATCTATGCATATGATCACACAAAGCTTAAAATGCTTGAAACAGTCAATGAGTGGCAGAATCCTTTCAGTACGAAGATGGATTTCGGATTTATTGTTACTTTATATAGGATTTTTTTGTTTTCAGGAATTATAGTAATTATATACGGATATCTGAAAAGGGATTTATTATTTATACTCATGACTTTGGCTTTTGCGATATATTCAGTCAGAGCAATCCGTTTTACAGTTGACTATGAGATAATAATGCTTTTCTTTATAACTGTAAGTCTGAACTTTTTTATTAAAAAAAGTACGGCATTGTTTAATTTCCTTTCAAAGCCTGCTCCGGCATTATTACTTGGTGTTTTTATGATATATGTAATATCTCAGATACCCTCCAATAATATTTACAATCAACTAAAATATTACAGAATATTCGGATGGGGAATTAATGATGAATTTATACCAGTACAGCTTTTTAATTTTATGAAAGAACATAAAATATCCGGAACTCCCTTCAATCATTTCGGAACAGGTGGTTACCTTGTATGGAATTTCCCCGAACAAAAGAACTACATAGATAGCCGTAACCTCAATGACGAGATTTATAATGAATATAATCAGATAATTTATATGAAACCGGGTTTTGAGAAGATTATGCAAGACAGAGGAATGGATTATGCAATTTATCTTGACCCGGATCTTATAAGAAGGCCCAAAGATATGCAATATTTGATTACAAATTATCTAAACAGAAATCCTCAGTGGAAGCTGGTATTCTGGGATGATAAATCTATGCTCTTTCTGAAAGATATACCTAAGTTCAGGGAAGTAAATGAAAAGTATTCATATGAAGTTTTGAATCCATATAATGCGCTCTTCCACAAATCTGAATTTGAAGAAAAGGTCAGGAATAATAAGCAGAGAGCATTGGATGAACTTAACAGGAAATCAAAAGAAGAGCCTCAGGGTGTACTTTATATGAATCTTTCAAAAATGGTAACAAGATTAACAAGGCAGTAGTTTTTATATACTTTAATCTACCGGTTTTTCAAGTGCCTGTATGTCCAAATCCTCCTTCACCTCTGGTGGTTTCAGACAAGCTATCTGAAAGTGTTATTTCAGCACGTTCAATTTTACATATTACCATCTGTGCTATCCTGTCTCCGAATTTTACAGTAAAAGGTTCTTTCCCGAAATTTGTTAATAATATTTTAAGTTCACCTCGGT
>JAOADS010000015.1 GCA_026417195.1 Ignavibacteria bacterium
GGGTTTATGCAAGACAGTATCAAAAGAAACTGCTAAAAACAACATTACAGCAAACGTTATCTCACTTGGTTATTTTGATGCCGGTTTGCTTTATCAGATTCCTGCCGAATTAAGGGAAAAGATCCGTGAATCCATCCCCAGAAACACTTTTGGAAATCCGAATGAAGTAGCAGAATGTATAAGATATCTTTGCAGCGAAAAATCCTCATATCTTACCGGTCAGTCAATTAACCTCAACGGCGGATTATATTAATGTGTGGTATAAACGGAATAATTTCCGCTGAAGACAACATAAAGTTTAAAATTATAGAAATGAATTCCCTTCTGAAACACAGGGGACCTGATGATGAAGGTTATATTGCAATAGACTCAGAATCTAATAATTACCTGAATTTATCCGGAAGTGATACAGTATCATCTTTGAGTTATCTTATGCCGGATATAAGATCACTAAGTCAGCTTCCGGGCAATGTTGTGATGGGACACAGGAGACTTGCAATTATTGATCTCTCTGAAAAAGGTCATCAACCAATGAAAGATTCAGAAGGAAAGGCCTGGATTGTTTATAATGGTGAAATCTATAACTACATTGAACTTAGATATCAGCTAATCTCACTTGGTTATAAGTTTACAACTAATACTGATACTGAAGTAATTTTAAACGCATACCTTCACTGGGGAGTTGACTGTTTAAATAAATTTAACGGAATGTGGGCATTTGCAATCTGGGATACGGAAAAAAAATATCTTTTTGCTTCAAGAGACAGATTCGGAGTAAAACCGTTCTATTACAGATTTGATCAAAACTCGTTTATATTTTCATCAGAGATAAAACCACTTGTAATCTTTGATAAAGAACTTTCAATCAATAATGATATCATACCTTTTTACATACTGTATGGTAACAGATTAAACACCGCTGAAACATATTTCAAAAAAATATTCTCTCTTCAGCCTTCACATTATCTCATTTACAACTGCGGGAATCTCAACATAAAAAGATATTACGATATACCCGTGCAACCATGCCACTCATCCGAACCGGAATTAAAAAATAAACTTAAAGAAATTCTTGAGGATTCCGTAAAAATCAGATTCAGAAGTGATGCCGAAGTTGGTACCTGTTTGAGCGGAGGTTTCGATTCTTCGTCAATAGTTGCCCTGTCGCCGTCTGATCTAAGGCTTAATACTTTCTCTGCTGTTTGGGATGAACCTGAATGTGATGAATCTTTTTATATTGACCTGGTTAACGAAAAGTATGGATGCATATCAAATAAAGTGAAGCCTTCGCCTGAAGAATTCGAAAAAACATTTTATGAAATTTGCTTCTATCAGGAAATCCCGTCTGAGGGACCGGGTTTATATCCTCAATGGTATGTAATGAAATCAGCTCAAGGCAAAGTAAAAGTATTACTTGACGGGCAAGGGGGAGATGAAATATTCGGTGGATATTTTCATTCCGGAGCTTATCTGAGAAGTCTTCTTAAAGACGGAAGTCTCCATGAAATTATCAGTAACATCAAATATTACATCAATTTTCTAAACAAGGAAGGAATTCATTCCTTCACGGGATGGCTTTTTCCGAAATTTTACAACAGGATAGTAAGAATGCGAAAAGCTGGCAGAAACCTGATACTAAGAAAAGATATTTTACAATCTGTAGATAAGGACTTATTGGCATTTGATGCTGAACCACCTGATAAATTTCCATCTTATCTGAATAATCTTTCATACCATTTCATAACAAAACTTACTCTTCCGACACTATTGCATTACGAGGACCGTTCATCTATGGCTCATTCTATTGAAAGCAGAGAACCTTTTCTTGATTACAGGCTCGTTGAATTTGGAGTTAACCTTGCTCCGGAATTTCTATGCAATTTAAACGACTCACGCCCACTATTCAGGAAATCTTTATCTCCGTACCTTCCTGAAGAAATAGTGCAGAGAAAAGATAAACTTGGTTTTCCAACTCCTTTTAAAAACTGGACTAAAACAATAATCAAAAATTACATCACAGAGACTTTCTCATCAAGTGATAACAGAGTATTCGACTACATAGATAGAGATATACTCGGAAAAAATTTAAGTGACCACTTTGATAACAAATGTGATTACAGCTGGGAAATATGGAGACTTCTGAGCCTTAGTAAGTTTTTAGAAATCTACTCCCGACCCGATAATTTAAAATCCCAACTGGATGATTAAATTCATCTATAAATCTCAGACCTTCCGAACAATAATTCCTGTTACTATCATTTTGATTGTAATTACATTAATCTTAACAACGTTATTTGATTTGGTCTGGCAGACAAAAGCCTCATTCCCCATAATAAATCTCAACGATGTTTACAGACCACCTGTCTCCTATGATAACATAACAAGACTAAACATAAAATTAATTGATTTAAATAAAGTAGCCATAGAAGCTAATAAAAAATTTTATACTCTGAACAACAAAAAAAATCATGATTATTATGACACGATTCCCTTAATACTTCCCCAGGGTAAAATCGAGCAGATAAACAAAATATATCTGGTATTTGAAGACAAAGAAGAGGCAGATTCAATATATATTACCGTTTCCGGTTCAGATAATCCCGCTTCTTTTTACAAGCAGATATTTTACTCATCTGTTAATATAGAAAAACTCAATAAGTTCTCTGACAAAACTGATGATTTCAGGATAAGTTTCAGTAATCTTGTCAGTAAAGATTTACTGGATAACAATGATTCTCTTATCAAGCTAACATTCAAAGACTTCAATGAAAGCAAAGATTCTCTGAAACTAACAGATTGTGGAACAAACTGTAATTTTTTTAAAGAAATTGCTGATAAAAACGGTCTGCCGTGTAGAATTATCAGCCTTCAGGGAGGAGATCAGATTGAAACGGGTTTCAATGACTTTGTTGGTTATCCACAACATGTAATATGTGAAATTTACTCATCACTTCATAAAAAGTGGTACGTTGTTGACCCTACCTATGGTCTTACCTTTAAACTCAAAGGCAGTCAAATTTATCTTAATGCTGCAGAAATAAACAGTCACTATACATTTAACACAGACCATAATCTTGAGCAGGACTCAGTTCTTTTTACAAAACGTACTACACTTGGCAGAGACTACTTTAAATTTTATGAGAATATATACTTCTTACAAAAAAGGGATAATGTCTTACTTAACAGATTCATGAAGTTCTTATATAAAAATTTCGACTACCACGTTTATCATTATTCAAATTATTATCCACCAGTGAGAAACGGCTTTTATTACTTCGGAATTAAGACATTTATGTATTTCATTATAATAATTCTTTACGTAAATTCGGTAATTATAATTCTTATAAAAAGATTATATCTTGTAAAAAAGCCACGTTAAATGGTTTGAATATAATGATTAATGCAGAAAATTATCATATTAACCTTTAATTATGAACCTGCCAACTTCCCTAAAGAACCCGGTGATGATAACAGATTTTTCACATATGGCTTTGGAAGTAATTTCGGCAGATTACTGAATAAATATCTTAAAGGTTATGAAATAGAAATATGGAGGCTCGATAGTTATTGCTGTGGGAAATATCATGAAAAGAAAATTGACAACATAAGATACAGAGTATTCCGTTCCAAGCTGATTTGCAAGTTTTTACATCTGTCAATTCCCTATCTGAAAGAACTAAAAAATGAAAGAGAGTATTCAGATCCCGTGTTTATCGTCATACACACTCATAACTGGCATACATATCAGGTCCTCTTCAATCTGAAAGACTCAAAAATCATCACCACTCACCACGGAGAATGGTCACCTTTTTTCATTTCAGAAACTTCTACAGGATTAAGAAAAATAAAGGCTTTAATAGAAGCTGTAATTGAAAAAGCATTGTTAAAAAGAGTTAGTTTTTTTCATATATGCGATTACAATCAGATAAATTACCTTGAAAAAGCAGTAAAAAAAATCAGATATGGCATATTTTCAACCGGAGTAGATATTGAAAAATTCAGACCTCTACCCAAAACGGAAGCACGAAAAGAATTAGGACTTGATAATAATTCAAAGTATATATTATATGTGGGTAAACTCTATAAATATAAGCAGGCAGATAAACTAATTGAAATCTGGAAAGACATTAAACAGCAAATGCCTGAAACTGAACTCTTAATAGTAGGTAATGAATCCCCTGACAGATGGGGAGAAGAATATTATGAACTTGCTTTAAAGAGCGGTGCAAGGTTGTTCGGAAGAGTACTTAACACCGAGCTGTACAAATATTATTCAGCTGCTGATGTTTACGTGTTGCTTGCCTTAAGGGAAGATTACTTCGGCGGCACAGGTATAGCACCACTTGAAAGCCTCGCTTGCAATACACCCGTCGTGTCATATTCCATGAGAAACTATATAGGTGACAATTTAAATGAGATATGCGAATGCCCGTCAACTCTTGAAGAATACAGGGACGCCATTCTAAAAGTTTTACAAAATCCGGACAAATATAAAAACATGAGAGAAAGCATAATAAAATATTACTCTTATAAGAAAGTGGCCGAAAGAACAGAACAAGCAATAAAAACTGTAATTAACTAAAAAATCAATGCCTGACATAAAAGGGAAAAAAATACTTGTAATAGGTGGAGCTGGTTTTATAGGCTCACATGTAGTTGATCAGTTATTGAAAGAAGATATTGAAAGGTTAATAATATATGACAATTTCGCAAGAGGAACTGCTGATAATTTAGAGCAGGCACTTAAAGACCCTCGTGCTAGGGTATTTGAAGCCGGCGGAGATATATTACAGACTGATATATTAAACTCTGCTATGAAAGATTGTAATATGGTTATACATCTTGCAGCTCTCTGGCTCTTACAATGTCATGAATATCCCCGTTCCGCTTTTGAGGTAAACATAAAAGGAACCTATAACGTACTTGAAGCCTGCAGGGATAATAAAATAGAAAGACTTGTTTATTCTTCCTCTGCATCAGTTTACGGTGATGCTGTTGAAGAACCAATGACGGAGTCTCATCCATTTAACAATAAAACCTTTTACGGTGCCACCAAAATCGCCGGAGAGGCAATGGCAAGGGCTTTCTTTCACAGATACGGACTGAATTATGTAGGTTTAAGATATATGAATGTTTACGGTCCCAGACAGGACTATAAAGGTGCTTACATAGCTGTAATAATGAAAATACTTGACAACCTTGATGATGGCAAACCACCAGTAGTGTATGGTGACGGTTCACAGGCATATGATTTTATATACGTGGAAGATGCTGCCAAAGCGAACCTCTGTGCTCTTAAAGCAGATACTGTTGATGAATTCTATAACGTAGGAACAGGAATCAAAACTACAATCAGAGAACTGACAGAAACAGTTCTTTCGCTCTACGGAAGTAATCTTCAGATCCAGTATAATCCCGCTGGTCAGACATTTGTAAAAAACAGGATCGGCTCAACTGAAAAAGCAGAAAAAGAAATAGGATTTAAAGCTGAAACACCGCTCAAGGAAGGTCTTCAGAGATTAATATCATGGAGAAAAAAACACAAGGAGAAATTCGGAAACAGATGGAAACTTTTTGAATAATGAATATACCTATAAGTAAAATAAATTTCACAGAAGAAGATTATACGTATATAAGGAAACCTCTTGATAATGGCTGGATAGTTCAGGGAAAGTTTGTGCAGGAATTCGAGGAGAAATGGTCAGAATTTACTTCATCTGAAAATTCTGTCGCAGTCTCAAGCTGTACAACTGCTTTACATTTAAGTCTTTCTGCCCTGAATATAGGACCAGGTGATGAAGTTATAGTTCCTTCATTTACCTGGATCGCTACTGCTAATGCAGTTGAAGCTCTGAATGCAAAACCCGTATTTTGCGATATAGATCTGACAACTTACAACATAGATCCCGATAAAATAGAAGAGCTAGTTAATTCAAATACAAAGTGTATTATCCCGGTTCACCTTTTCGGACTTGCAGCTGATATTGAAAAAATCATTACAATTGCCGAAAAGTACAATCTCGCTGTAGTAGAAGATGCTGCCTGCGGATTCGGTAGCAAATACAAGGGCAAACATGTAGGTAATTTCGGAATCTGCGGATGTTTCAGTTTTCACCCCCGTAAAGCCCTGACTACCGGAGAAGGAGGAATGATCACTACATCCAGTAAAAGCCTCTCTGAAAAATTACGCTCAATGCGGGACCACGGAGCTGCAGTTTCAGATCTTCAGAGACATCTCGGCAGTAAGCCTTATCTGTTATCAGAGTTCCCTTACATGGGTTACAATTACCGGATGACAGATATTCAGGCAGCTCTGGGATGTTCACAGATGAACAGGAAAGACGAGATATTAAGGATCAGAAAACTCTGGGCTGAAAGATACAACGAAGCATTTGAAGAAATAGACTGGCTTGTCAAACCATTCATGCATCCCGACTACATTCACGGATATCAGGCTTATGTCTGTCTTTTCAGGCCTGAGGAGATCACTGAAAATAACGTAGAGAAAATTCATACTATGAGAAACTTCTTTATGGAATATCTTTCAAACAAGGGCATTTCAACCCGTCCCGGTACCCATGCAGTCCACATACAGAAATATTACAGCGGGAAATATAAAATTACACCAGCGGATTATCTTAATTCCTATATCGCTGACAGATGCACTATAGCTTTTCCTCTCTACACTTCCATGACGGAAGAAGAGTTCGGATATATAGTAAGTTCAATCAGATCCTATGAACTCCCGTAAGTATAAAACCAGTAATGTGATAATCAGAAAATGTGTGGTATAGTTGGAATATTCAACACAGACAAAAGCCCGGTATCTTTAACATTAATAAAGAAAATGACCGATATCCTCTCTCACAGAGGACCGGACGGTGAAGGTTACTGGTCTGACGGAAATATCGGCCTCGGACACAGAAGACTTGCAATTATAGACTTGTCACCTTCAGGTAATCAGCCAATGCAGACGGAAGACGGAAATTTTATATTAACCTACAACGGAGAAATTTATAATTTCCTTAATATAAAAACAGAGCTTGAATCACTTGGTTATAAGTTTCATTCAAAAACAGATACGGAGGTTGTTCTCAAATCCTGTCAGAACTGGGGAAACGGATCAGTGTTGAAATTTAACGGGATGTTTGCTTTTGCCCTGTGGAATAAAAAAGAACGTAAGCTCTTCCTAGCAAGAGATCGCTACGGAATAAAACCCTTATATTATTATTTCAGAAACAACACATTTATCTTCTCCTCAGAAATAAAGGCAATACTTCTTCATCCCGAAGTATCAGCTGAAGTTTCTGTCCCAGCCCTAAATGAATATTTTTCCTTTCAGAACATTTTTACTGACCTTACGCTGTTTAAAGACATTAATATATTACCTCCGGCAACAACATTAACAGTGAGTGAAGACGGCAAACTTGAATTTTCCAGATACTGGGATTTTGACTTCAGGGACGAAAACTCCAGATCAGATGAATTCTGCAGAAATGAATTAATTAAACTGTTTGAACAGGCTGTTAACAGGCAGCTCATAAGCGATGTTGAGATCGGTTCCTATCTGAGCGGCGGAATAGATTCCGGTTCTATTACATCAATAGCTGCCAAAAATTTCAAAAACCTTAAAACATTCACATGCGGATTCGACTTATCTTCTGCTTCAGGGCTTGAACTTGGGTTCGACGAGAGGGCGAAGGCTGAAATTCTTTCTAATCAGTACAAAACCGAACACTATGAAGTTGTACTCAAAGCTGGTGATATGGAAAGAGTTATGGGAGAGCTTATATGGCATCTTGAAGATCTTAGAATAGGACAATCATATCCCAATTATTATATCTCCAGACTAGCAAGTAAATTCGTAAAGGTTGTGCTTTCAGGTTCAGGTGGTGACGAGCTTTTTGCAGGTTATCCGTGGAGATATTACAGGGCTGTAGTGAACGATGACAGGGAACATTACATAGACAAGTATTACAGATACTGGCAGAGATTAATACCAGATAGCCTTAAATCTGAATTCTATGTTCCTGAAGTTTACACTGAGGTACTGAATCATCCAACAAAGGAAGTTTTCAGGAATGTTTTGAAAGACAAGACATCTGAGATAATTACGCCTGAAGATTATGTTAATCTTTCCCTGTATTTTGAAAGTAAGACATTTCTGCACGGAATACTTCTGGTAGAAGATAAACTCAGTATGGCTCACGGGCTTGAAACCCGTGTACCGTTTCTTGACAATGATCTAGCAGAATTTGCCATGAGGATTCCGGTGCATTATAAATTAAAGAACCTGAAAGAAATAATCAGAATAAATGAAAATGAACCGGGCGATAAGACAGAAAGATTTTATAATGAGACAAATGACGGGAAAATAATATTAAGACAGGCATTGAACAGATACATGCCCGATTTATATACAAAGGGTATCAAACAGGGTTTCTCAGCTCCTGATGCAAGCTGGTTTAAAGGAGAAAGCATAGATTACATAAAGGACCTCCTGCTTAATAAAAATGCACGAATATATAATTATCTTCAGGCTCCGACAGTTCATAAACTGCTTAATGAACATTTCACGGGACAAACAAACAGAAGACTTTTGATATGGTCTTTGCTCTGCTTTGAATGGTGGAACAGAATATTCATAAAGTCATGAGGGTTATATTTTTTGGTTCAACATCCTTTGGTTACGAATGTTGCAGGCACATTATTGAAAATAAGCTTGCTGAAGTTGTATCCATAGTCACAATACCTGAGAGTTTCCGCATATCATACTCGGATAAACCGGTTAAGAACGTAACATATTCAGACATGCATGAAATAGGAAAGATGTATAACATCAATGTCATTGAAATATCGGATAATATAAGAAACCATCTGGATGAGCTGAGACAGTATAATCCGGATCTGATTATTGTAGCAGGCTGGTTTCATAAAGTACCTAAAGCTGTAAGGGAGCTTGCTCCGAAAGGATGTATAGGATTTCATGCATCACTCCTGCCAAAATACCGTGGAGGTGCACCACTTGTATGGGCAATGATAAACGGTGAGAAAGAAACCGGTATTTCCTTATTTTACTTTGAGGAGGGTATTGATGAAGGTGACATTATTGCTCAGAAAAGAATCGGGATTGAAGAAAATGATAACATAAGAACACTGATTGAAAAAACAAAAAATCTAGCTCTTGAAATACTTACTGAATATATCCCGATGATTTCTGAAGGAACTGCACCAAGAATACCTCAGGATCATACCCAGGCAACTTACTTTCCGCAAAGAAAACCTGAAGACGGTGAAATTGACTGGTCATGGGACGCTGAGAGGATTAAAAACTTCATAAGAGCTCAGACCAAACCTTATCCCGGAGCCTACACAATAATAAACGGAAAGAAAATAACCATATGGGAGGCTGATATAGAAGAAATATGATTGCATTTACTTCAGATATTGACTGGGCACCGGAGGCGGTGATTGCTGATACAATTGAGATATTTGAAAAATACGGAGTCAAGTGTACTTTCTTTTCAACTCATTATTCACCGGTTCTGAATTCCTGCAACAGGAAACTTTTTGAAATAGGAATTCATCCAAACTTTAATCCCCTGCTCAGCGGAAAAGAAGGTAGGGCTGAAGATATACTGTTTGAAATAATGGAACTTCATCCAGATGCCGAAGGTGTAAGATGTCATTCCATGCTGCAGAGCTCTCTTCTGCTGCACATGTTTGCAGAAAGAAAACTATTGTATGAATCAAACCATTTCCTTCCCTATCATCACGGATTAAAGCCATTTAAGCTATGGAACGGTCTAGTGAGAATTCCCTATAACTGGGAAGATGATGTTCACTGGTCTTACGGATACGATTTCAGCGATTCAAAAATGAATCTCGAAGATGAAGGTCTGGTAATATTTGATTTCCATCCCATACATATATTTCTTAACACTGAAAATAAATACCGTTATCAGGAAGCAAAAAAATTTTATAATGATCCAGACAAACTTCTTGAGTTAAGAAATAAAGAGGTGCCCGGAGCTAGGGATCTGCTTTTATCACTGCTTGACTATTGTAAAAGTAGTAAAAAAGAAACCTTCAAGCAAATTGAAATAGCAAGAAGCTTTCTGTATGGAGGAGGGATTTAATTCAAGATGAAGGTTTTTATACTCGGAAGAACTGAATATCTTTTTGATACTGCATTGCTGCTGTCAGAAAAACATAGAATATGCGGTATTGCAACTGCTAAGGCAATGCCGGAATATTCAGTAAAAGAAGAAGACTTCAGAAAACTTGCGGACAGATTATCGTGTCCGTTTCATTATACTGATAAAATCACAGATGAGTTAAAAGATTTCATAAAAAGCTCCGCACCGGACATTTGTGTAAGTGTAAACTGGGTAACAGTTCTGAAAGAGGATGTTATAAACCTTTTCCCGAAAGGCATATTAAATGCACACTTCGGAGATCTTCCGTCATACAGAGGAAACGCTGTAATAAACTGGGCTATTTTGAATAACGAAGATAAAATAGCAGTAACTATTCATCAAATGGTCCCGGGCGAAATAGATTCTGGACCTGTATGGCTGAAGGATTACCTCAATGTAACAAAAAATACAACAATATCTGAAGTGGTCAGATTTTGCAGGGAAAAAACACCGGAGCTTTTCCTCAGGGTTGTAAACGGAATTGAAAATAACACACTGAAACCGACTGAGCAGGATAAATTAAACCTTAAACCTTTCAGATGCTATCCGAGACTTCCTGAATACAGTAAAATAAACTGGTCTCACTCTGCGGAAGAAATACATAATCTGATAAGAGCTTCATCTAAACCTTACAGCGGTGCCTATACCTATCTTAAAATTGAAGACGAAATAAAAAAAGTTTATATTTGGGAGTCACAAGTAGTAAACACACATTCGGAGGACATTGCAGCCCCGGGGCATATTATTAAAAACAATAAAGCTACCGGAGAAAGCTGGGTTATGACAGGAAAGGGAATTTTATCTATTAAATCAGCACAGTATGAAGGCGAAGATGAATTCAAACCGGGCTTGAAATGGAAATCAATAAGAATGCATTTCGGTTTCGATCCCGAGGATGAAATATATAAATTAATCATCAAGAGGAGTAAAACTGAATAATTCAGAGAAATATCATTTTTCTGATTTTACAAGGGATAATTACAGAAGACTTCTTCAGCTGGCTAAAAAGAGATTTCAGTTCTGCGATTTTGATAATTATCACACCACTGAGAAATTTATTATATTAAGACATGACTTGGATTTTTCCGTGCATTCAGCTCTGGCTCTAGCGAAAATTGAACTTGAAGAAGGTATCCTGTCAACATATTTCATTCACCTTCACAATATGTTTTACAATGCATTTGAAGAAGAAATATCTTCCCTGCTGAACGAAATATTTTCAATGGGACATAAACCCGGTCTCCATTTCGACTGTGATTATTACAAAACCCACAACGAAACATCTTTAAAAGAAAAGTTAATTTACGAGAAAACCCTGATAGAAAATCTCACGGGAAAACCATGTAACGTATTTTCGTTTCATAACCCTGATGAGAAAGTAATTGAAAGATTCTCTGAAAACTCCTATGCGGGTATGATAAATACTTACGGGAAATATTTCCGTAATATCGGATACTGCTCAGACTCAAATGGCTACTGGAGATTCAGGAGACTGGAAGATGTCCTTAACGATCCGGCATACGAGAAGCTCCAGATACTTATTCATCCTGCCTGGTGGCAGGAAACTCCAATGTCACCACTAGAGAGAATTTGGAGATGTATTGAAGGAAGAGCTGATAAAATTAAAGAAAAATACTTAGAGGAACAGAAAAAATTCGGAAGAATTGTAATCAGTAATGACGGAGAACAGAAATAACTACTCCCAAATAAATTTCCACGAGTTTGTTGATTCAGAGCTTAAAAATAAAGGGTATAAAATTGTTACCATTACTGAAGAATTGATGAAAAAAAGATTAAATGACTTTCTTGATTTCGTAAATTCGGTACTTTCTGAACATAGCGAGATTTATAACTGGAAAACAGTTGATGAAAACTATCTTCTCAACGGACTTGTTGATAAGTGGAAATACAGCTTTACAATAATGGATAGGGAGGACAGACTTTGCTTTGTGAATTTTTCATCTGTTTATGGTGATATAATACATAATCACTGCACCTTTGCAGCTAAATCCAGCAGAGGAAAAAATTTTGCAAAACTTCATATGATAAAGCTATGTCAGACTGGTTTGGATAACGGATTCACACATCAGGAAGGATACTGGCCTAAGAACAACAACAGATCAATCATACTGTTCCTTAAGATGGGGTGGGAAATAAAGTTAATCCGTGATAACGTTGAACTGATGATGACTGCCGATCTTCTGAAAGTAAGAAACATGACATATGAACTTTATCTTTCAGAAAAATGATTCAGGAAAAACCGGTAGCCATTCATCAGCCCTCATTTTTCCCATGGCTTGGTTTCTTTGATAAAATTATACGTTCGGAAATATTTGTAATCCTTGATGACGTTCAGTTTCCGAAAAAAGGAGGCTACTGGGCAAACAGAGTAAAGATCATAATAGCCGGAAGGGACGAATGGCTGACAATGCCTGTAGTAAGATCATACAGTGGCTTGAGAAAAATCAATGAGATGGAAATTGATAATTCAGGGAAATGGAATGAGAAAGCCCTTAAAACAATTGAGATTAATTATCATAAAGCACCATTCTTTAACCAAATATTTCCTGTTCTAAACGATCTTTTCAGTAATGTTGAGAACAATTTATGTAATTATAACATGAAAGTTATAAATACACTTTGCAATATCCTTGAAATCAGCACAGAAAAATTTATACTGTCATCAAAAATTAAAAAAGACGGGAAGGGTACCGACCTTCTTATATCAATAGTAAAATCACTCGGGAAAAACTCGTATATGTGCGGTGGTGGTGCTTCAAAATATCAGGAAGATGAAAAATTCATAGTTAACGGAATTAAACTCATATATCAGAACTTCAGACATCCCGTTTACAGACAGTTCAATACCGTTAGTTTTATACCAGGTCTTTCCGTAGTAGATATGCTGATGAATTGCGGGATAGAAGAATCAAGGAAACTGATCAATGCGGAGTTTTCCGCAAACTAACTCATGAAAAAAAACTTAAAAGTATTCTGCGGCTACACCAATACAGCAGCAAATGCCTACATAATCGCGGAGGGATTAAGAAAAAATAACATAAAAGCAGATTCTGTTGTAATAGATGACCACACATTCGCATACCCTTATCACAAAAAAATTAAGTTTCTGAACAGCAAACATAAATTTATAAACAGACTTCTCAAGTATTTCTATTTTATTAAACACGCCCTGCTTTACGACGTTTTCATATTTAACACAAGAAACACATTTCTTGCGAAAAAAGGAGACCTGAAAATTTTAAAAATGATGGGCAAGAAAACCGGTATGATTTATGTTGGCTGTGACATAAGGGATAAAAATCTGAATCTTACCTCTCCAGACAAATATACAATATGTAAAAACTGTTCAGATGAGTATCAGAAAAAAATCAGATGTTATATGGAGGAAAAAATCAAAGAAACAGAAATCATACAGAAATATATATCAGCTTCCTTTGCTCACCCTTTCGATGCAACTATATTAAAAGGGAAAATACATTATTTTTACACTTCAAGGGAATTGGATAAGTACAAACCACAATACAGGCTTAATGAGAGGATTAAAATTGTCCATGCTCCGAGTGATGATGGCATAAAAGGAACTAAATACGTAATAAAGGCTATTGAAACTCTGAAGAGAGAAGGCTGTGAATTTGACTTTGAACTGATAAGAAACAAATCCAATGATGAAACACTTGAGGCAATAAGAAATTCAGATATACTGATTGATCAGATGGTCCTGGGTTATTACGGACTGGTGAGCGTTGAAGGTATGGCATTGGGAAAAACCGTTGTATGTTACATCAAGGAGAAACTGTATGACTACCTGCCTGATCTTCCGATAATAAATCTGAACCCGGACAATTTAGCAGAAGGGCTAAAGGAACTCATTCAAAACAGGGAGAAACTTACAGAAACTGGAAAATTAGGCAGAGAATTCGCTGAGAAATATCACGACTACAGGAAAAATTCACTGAACATGCTTAAAATAATATTGAACGAGACTTGAGCTTAAAAAGACTTGCAAAGGAGTCTCTTGTTTATGGACTAAGCGGATACATAAGTAAATCCATTTCATTATTCTTACTTCCGCTTTATACAGCTGTTCTTACACCGGAAGATTACGGAATACTGGAACTGCTGGGTACAATTGTTGTTATCAGTGCTTTTCTGGTAGTTTCAGGCACAGATACTTCACTCGGATATTACTATTTCAGGAAAGAACATTTTAACGAAAGAAATGTTATTATAATCTCAGCCCTTTATCTCAGACTGATATTTTCCGTAACCGTATTCTTCATTCTTTTTCTTATCTCTGATCATCTTTCCCTTCTTATTTTCGGTAAGGACCTGAGTATATTAATAGTAATCACAGGGCTTTCAATAATTTTTCAGACTTTACACTCTTTTTTATTTGATCTGTTAAGACTGGAATTCAGAGTCTGGCTATATACATTATTATCTTCACTAAGTGTTCTCATAAACATATTACTTACTATTTATTTTGTTCTGATCCTCAGACAAGGTGTATCCGGTGCAGTTACAGCAGCAGCCATCGCATACGGAATTGTTTTCATTTTCACTCTGATTTATACATTCAAGAGATATGGCTTCCGGTTTTCACCCGGCTGGATAAAGAATATATTCAGTTATGGTTTTCCTCTTATAGGTTCAGGAGTTGCATACTGGATCTTAAACTCAACTGATCGTTATTTCCTTGCACATTTCGCTGATCTTTCAGCAGTAGGGATCTATGCAGTAGGTTCAAAACTTGCCTCAATAGTTGGTATTGTTGGCGGAGCTTTACAAATGGCATGGGGTCCTTATGCTATGGGTATCCAGTATGAAGAAAATGCTAAACAGATTTATGCGAAAGTGTTCCAGATTTATTTCATATACAACATTATACTCACCTTTATGATCTCAATGTTCTCTCTTGATATACTAAAGGTTTTCACTCAACCTGAATATTATTCAGCCCGCGCCGTTGTTCCGTTTTTATGTGCAAGCACTGTTCTGGTAAGTGCTTACTTCATAGTTTCAATCGGGATGGGTATAACAAAAAAAGTACAGCATACCGTATGGATAACTTTAACAGCTGCAGCTCTGAATATTATAATGAACTATTTACTTACTCCGATGTTCGGACCGGTGGGAGCATCGTTTTCAATTATGACTGCAAACTTTCTGATTTTCTATCTGACCTATCTCATGTCACAGAGGTTTTACCCCATAGATTATAAAATTACACTTATAGCTATTCTTCTGATACCAGCTATAGTAATAATAGCTTTAACATATTACCTTAATCTTCCTCTGGAATTGAAAATTATTGTAAGTAGTCTATACCTTTCAGCAAGCTCTCTGATAGTTTACAGTAATTTCAGAAACTCTGCTGAATTTCAGAAAATTATAAAGCTTTTAACCAAAGCTAAATCTTCTGAACCCTGACCTGGAGTATTCTGTTTCCTGATTTTCTGGTTATTATAAAACTCATCCCTCTGTAATCAATTCTCTCATAAATCTCCGGTATATGACCGGTAACTTTCTGTAAAAATCCGCTTAAAGTCTGGTAGTCCGGATCTTCTGGCAGATTTGTGTTAAACTTCCTGTTGAAATCCTCTATGGTTATTATAGGATTTACAAGATACACTCCGCTTTTTTCTGTTGTAACCTGTGAAGAATCCACATCGTATTCGTCTTCTATTTCACCTACAATTTCTTCAATTATATCCTCAATTGTTACAAGTCCTTCCACTCCACCAAATTCATCAATCACGATTCCCATGTGTGCTTTTTTTCTCTGCATTTCCTTTAAAAGATTACCTATCTGCTGTGTAGCTGAGACAAAAAAAGCCGGACGTATTATATCCTGAAGAGTAATAAGTTCCCTGTGCTCCGATGCAGAAATCAGATCTTTAGTGTAAATTATGCCTATAATATTATCAATAGTATCTTTGTAAACCGGAAGCCTTGAGAAACCTTCTTCAGTAACTATCTGAAAGATTTTTTCACGTGAGTCATTTATATTAAGTGCAACCATGTGATTTCTCGGCACCATAATATCCTTCGCCTGTTTGTCATTAAATTCAAATATTTTTTCAATCAGAGCATGTTCAGTCTGATCAATGGCGCCGGACTTACTGCCCTCAGCAAGAAGTATCCTTAACTCCTCTTCAGAATGAAATCTTTCAGACTCGGTTACTGGCTGCAGTCCCAAAGCTCTCAAAATCAGGTTAGCAGTTCCGTTTAAAAACCATATAAATGGTCTGAAAATTACGTAGAAAAAATTAAGTGGACCTGCTGTCCATAAAGTTGTAACTTTCGCATATCTTATTGCAACTGACTTAGGTGCAAGCTCACCTAATACAATATGGAGAAAAGTTATAATCAGAAAACCTACTACTATAGCACTTGTATGAATTAAGGCCGGATTGTCTATACCTATAAAACCAAAGAGAGGTTCAAGAATTTTGGCAGTAACAGGTTCGCCAATCCATCCAAGTGCAAGTGAAGTCATTGTAATTCCAAGCTGAGTTGCCGAAAGGTATTCATCAAGGTGGGTTATGACTTTCATCGCGATTTTTGCCCGCTTTTGCTTTCCTTCAAGAGGCTGTATCTGAGTAGATCGGACCTTAACTATTGCAAACTCTGCCGCAACAAAAAAAGCATTACCCAAAACAAGCATAAAGACAACCATTATCTCAAATAAAATGCTCTCAATCAGCATTTACAAAATAAATATATTTAAAATCAGGAACATTTGAATTATTTTCATATTTAAATATAGCAAATATACTTATTAAAATTAATCCATCATTAAGTTAGAAAGGAATTAAAACATGCATACAAAAACCGGTAATTCAGTCATTCACCTTGACAGATATTCAAAGGCAGTACTTACGCTCATAGCTTTCTTTCTTGCATTAATCACGGTAAATCTTTACTTCTCGCCTGAAGATGCAAACGCAATCAGTTCTGTTCAGGATGTAAACATAAAAACAATAAACGGATATTCCATTTCAGGTGGTTATATTCCGGTTGATATACAGAGGGTAGACGGAAGTTCCAACAAGAACCTTCAGGTTGATATTAAAACAATAAACGGGAGAAGTATTTACGGCGATAAACTCCCGGTGGATATCCAGAGTGTAAACGGTCAGTTTATAGTAGGAGGAAATCTGCCTGTAACCGTAAAGTAAAAAACTATTTCAGCAGAGCTAATTTTATTGTTTGGGAAAAATTTTCTGTCATCATTCTGCAGAAATAAACTCCGCCTGGAACTTCTTCTGCATTCCAGTTTATTTCATAAGTTCCCGGTGTGAGTTTTTCATTCACAAGTGATGCAACTTCTCTGCCAAGCAAATCAAACACTGATATTCTCACATATCCTTGTTCAGGAATCTGAAATTTTATTCTTGTCTCAGGGTTAAACGGATTGGGATAGTTCTGATAGAGTCTGAATGAAACTGGAATCTCACCTGATGTCTTTATAACACCTATTGAAGAAGCCCAGATTTTATATACGTATTTGTCATTCGAAGCATAAATCGTATCAAGATCGTTTTTATATTTAGCAAGACCGGTAACAGATTGTGAACCGGAAAAAGAAGCAAAATATAAAACCCAGTTACTGCCAAAATTTGCTGACCTGTAAATTCCGTTCACTGTTCCGGCATAAACAACATTAGGAAGTTCCGGGTGGATTAGAAGTTTGGACGTGTTTACATTCAAAGTTTGTGTAAAATTATATCCACCGTTTGTTGATTTATATATCCCGCTGTTATTACATATTAATAATGAAGTATCATTCGGATGGATTGCAATATCTCTTGATGGCGTATTGCTTATATTTAATACTGTGTTACCGCCATCATTAGATCTGTAAAAAGCACTAGCTGTACCGAAATATATGACATTTCTGTTCAGCGGATTAACCTTAAGGCTATAGTCAAAGTTTGAAGAGGAACTAGCTAACACAACCGAAGTCCAGTTCAGACCTTTATTTGTGGTTTTAAGAAGTTTCACAGGTAAAAGAAACTTTTGTCCTATCCCATAGATTATTGAATCGGTGAGTGGATCAAAATCAAATGCAGACATTGCACCTTCGGAAGTGGCTGGATGACTAAAATTCATACCGGAGTTGTAAGTAATTCTTGACTCAATGCCAGACTCCGGCGGAAGACAAGTTATCCAAAGCCACGAACCCAGCAGAAAAACAGTATCTCTTCTGCCTTTTATAAGATCCCGAACCATGCTCCAGTTATATCCGCCGGTACCGTTGTAACAAACGCTTCCGTTAAGGAACGAATAATGGGGTTGTGTGTTCCACTGATTGCTCTCCCTGAAATACCTTATCCAGTACGGAGGTTGTGCTGTTACGGTGTTTCCGCCTACATGTACGTATAAGGCAGATTTGTTATCATAGAAGTTTGTAAAAGCCTTTATAGTCATTATTCCTCTGTTTTCAGGTGGAGTGTAGAAAATCTGAAACTGGGAGTAGATAAGAGAAGAAAAGGAAATAAGAGAAAGGAGGAAAAAATAATTTAAAGTCATAAAAAACCTCCTTAAATTTAAGAAATATAATTTTAATAATTTAAAATGTCAAATATTTTTTTATGACTTTGTTTCAAAATTCTAAGACCTTTAAGTTATGAAGTATTTTAAAGTAATTTGATCATAATATTTAATATAATAAGAAGGGCACCTTTCGGTGCCCTTTAAGTGGAGGAGGTTTTGGGGAAAAGGTGAGGTAAACTTCAATGACGAACTGTATGAAAGTCCATATTGACTCCTGAACCATGAAAACACATAAGCCAATATGATACGGTGTAAAGCATCAACACAACCGGTAAACAGAGGTAACAACCGGTAAATCTTGATTTGCCCTTCACCGTGACGTCAATCCTTTCAGCATTCCGTCATTCTCCGCGGCTTTACCGCAGATTAACCTGAAGCGGGTCAATATATTCTTTTTAAAATTCAATCCATCTGTCTCCTGAGAAAAGCTGGCTTCTCCTGTTCTCTGAATTCGTCTGAATTAAAATCAAAGTCCTGAGTGATTTCTTCAGTTCTTGTTCTTATTTTTAATATCTCCTCCTCACTCAATTTATTGTTTCTGAGAACCGGAGGAACGTCGTAGCTCTGAAGTTCCTTCTGTGTCGTTGGTACTTTTATGTTTGAATTGCTCTCAAAATCCAGAAGCAGATTTCTTGAACTTACACCTGTTGTAACGTTATTTCCCTGAGACTTCATCTGTTCACCTGTTGAAAATCCGGTAGCTATTATTGTAATTATCACTTCATCTTCCATTCTGTCATCATTTACAACACCCCAGATGAGTTTACCATATTTGCATTGTGTTGCATCCTGAATCATTCTGGTAATGTTTTTCAGCTCAGAGATTTTAAAACTCGGGTCTGATATTATGTTAAGCAATATGGACTTGGATCCTTTTATAGACACACCTTCAAGCAGAGGATTATCTATAGCTTCCTGAGTTGCCTTTAATACTTTATCTTGTCCTTTTCCGTATCCGATTCCCATAAGGGCATCGCCCATATCTCTCATAACTGTTTTTACATCAGCAAAGTCAACATTAACTTTTCCTTTCTTGGTAATAATATCGGATATTCCCCTGGTTGCATTATATAAAACATCATCAACCTTTTTAAAACTCTGATCAAAAGTAATATCTTCACCGAATACATTAAGTAACCTGTCATTAGGGATCACTATACATGAATCAACTTCCTGTTTAAGCCTTTTAAGTCCTTCCTCCGCAATCCTCAATCTGTCTTCACCTTCAAAATCAAATGGCTTCGTAACTATTCCTACAACCAAAGCTCCTGTAGCTTTGGCGATTCTGGCAACAGCCGGTGCTCCGCCAGTACCTGTTCCGCCTCCCATCCCGGCTGTTATGAAAACCATATCAGCTCCTCTTATAACCTGTTCGATCTCCTCACGGTTTTCATCAACAGCTTTAGCTCCTTTTGAATCATCCATACC
>JAOADS010000161.1 GCA_026417195.1 Ignavibacteria bacterium
ATCTAGAAATGTCCATTTTTTAAGCTGAAGAATATTAGAAATTTTATTACTACTAAAATCATAAACTATTGAAACTAATACCCCAAATAAAAGTCCTGCAAATATTGAAGCAAATGTTTCAATGTCTGGTTTTCCTCTGTGAAGAATAAAGAAGGGGATCATCTGAATAAAGACTGCATAGTAACCGAACCTTTCTTTTAAACCAAATAACATATAACCTCTCCAGAAAAATTCCCATCCAAGCATATAAAAACCAACAAAAAGCTCATAGTAAAGTAAAACATTAATGTTCTCTCTTACATAGTTGCCACCCTGAGGATAAGTTCGTGCAAAAGATTCATTCCCTGAAAATATCCACACAATGGGCAACATAGCAAGAAGAAATATGAGAGAAGATTTCAGTCCAAATCTGTAATCACCTATTCTGAAACCATAATCAGCAGGTCTCCCTTTAAGAACTGTAACAATCAGAATCAAAGGGATAATCAACATTAAAAAACCATCAGCACTAAACCAGTAAATTACAGAGTAAAATTTATCGTCTGATGTATCAAAGTTTCTTCTGAAAAAATTAGGGGATGCGTAATACATGGAAATAAACGTAATCACAGAAACTGACATAAAAATAAAAACCTCTCTAAAAGCTAAACTTCTTACAGCAGTTATTAAACTATCTACTTCCTTTTTTAACCCGGTTATCAAGTTATTCAGGACCTTTTTTTTATAACATATTGAATGCTTTCAGGCGAAACCTTTGTTATGACACAACCCTCAGGTAATTTGAAGTTTGGTTTCAAGGCACCTGTAGTATCAGCCATCACATCTCTGTAATCTATACTTGCAATTAGAGATCTGTTGTCAAGAGATGCTAACTGATTTACTCCTCCCTTCAGCTGAACAGTCAATACCTGAGGAATCAGTAAAACGTCTTTGTCTGGTGGAATATTGAGAACCGAAACAGTGATATTATTAAACTCTTTCTCAGCTGTTAGTTCAACATTTGCATATAAAGTTACCGCGTCAAGAAATTTCAAAATGATATTTCCCAGTGTATCAGAAATTTCTATTTTCCGAAAAACCGGTGCTTTAATATTGTTAAAAGTATATTGCTTGGTATACAGAGTATCAAGTCTTCTTAATATGTCAACAGCACCGCCTACTTTTATGCTGTCCGGCTCAAGCTTTAAATTTCCCACAACCTGATAACCATCAAAACAGTTTATAGTAACTCTGGGAACAAGCTTGACATACTTTTCTTCATAATTTTCTGTTCTGAAAGTAATGCTCTCTGGATAAACATATGTAATTGTGAGTTTCTGACTCAATCCCAGACTGGAAGATAAATAATCTCGTGTATTTACAGAAAATTCTCCTTTTCTGTCCGGCAGTGTATATGAATATTCAAGTTTGAAAGGAGTAAAAACTCTCATCAGATCCCAACCTTTTCCTCTTAGCTTGACTTCTATAAAAGACGGTATATTACCTGAAACAGCAAGAGGTTTGTTTACAAAAACCTTAACAGGCAAGTGAGTGTCAATTTCATATTCCTGATTAAGCATTAAAGAAAGCCAAAGTATTACCGATATAAAAAAAGTCAATAATACTATGTAAATTCTTTTTTGCAAATTCAGTAGATTAAAAAGTTACCTGGTAATTCTTCTTTTCCAATCCTCATCTTTAAGCTCACCCAATGCTGTAGAATGAAGCAATCTGTAATTATTTGCTCCGGACGATAAATCTCCAAAAACAAAAATTATACCGTTCTGTATTAAATTGTAACGCCATATTTCATAAGGTAAGGTCTTGCTTTCAAAATCATATTTTTCAATCTCATCCGGTTTACCATACTTACAATAAATTCTTCCTCTGTCACTTTTCCACCCTTCCTCAAATTTACTGCCAAAGTTCTCATTTGCAAATTTAATCCTTTCAAAATATACTTTTTTAAAATTTAAATTACCCTGAACACTTTCTAATTCTTTCCAGAATCTGTAAAGGAAGGCTTTTTTTTCATCTATGTTTTTTAGAGTTTTAAGCAATGTTTTTAATTTATCCGAAAGCAGATATCCTATATATTCAAATTCTTTATTTACAGTCTCCTCATTCATGTTATAATACTCACTCATCTCAAATCCGTCTGATGCTATATTGAAATCTTCCTTATTGTAGATCCAGAAATAATTTTCTTTTGAAGCTAATTCAGTGCCCTCGGAACTAATCAATCTCAGCATAACTCTATACTTACCACTCTTTAATCCACTGATATCCAACTGGCCATATTCCGCCTTTGAATCATTTTTTACCTTATAGTCTGTCTCAAATTTCCTAAGTAAGCTATCGGCTAAATCTATAGTCAAAATTAATCTGTAGAACTCAGAGCCTAAATTCTTAAGCCCATATATTTCATAGTAATAAGCCAAATTATTTTTATCATAACTGAAAAATCTTGAGGGATTTGGAAAAACTTCCAAACCATTTTTGTAGAACGGACTGGATACATCACTACTTCTATCCACAGATTCACAAAGCTGAATATCACTTAAAACCGGTTTGCCTTTATCGGGAGTGTTAATAAAAACAGATTCTTCTCTCTCTGTATAATTACTCTGCTTATAAAAATCACGTGCTACTACTTTTACTATGTAATTGCCTGGCTGTAAAGATAAATTAAGCTGTCCGGTTATCTTTCTGGACTTATCATAATTGACTGTATCAGTAATTAAATATGGAACCTTGTATTTCCTGTCAAAAATTTTCTCTTGGGTTTTTTGATCTGATATGCCGATTTCCATCATCCCGGCGACTTCAGTTCCTGATTCAGAGTTTCCTAAAGTAAGATCTGAGATATAGAAACTATAATAGAGTTCCAGTACAATGTCTTCAGTATAACCGAAGACACAATAATCAAAATCAAAATTTATCTCTTTCTTTTGTGAATAGCAGTTACAAAACAGAAAAAATAACAGGACTGAAATTGTTATAAGATTTTTTATCATATTACTTATAATAAAAAAGGACAACCATCTTCAGACGATTGTCCTATGATTAAATTTAACTTGCTTGTATCAGAAACCCAGTTTTACAGTAAAAAGTTGATTATGGGAAAATCTCTTTGTATACCTGAATGCATAATCAAGTCCTACGTTCATTTTCCCAAACTGATAGTTTACACCTGCACCGAAACTAGGACCGAAGAGTATATCGTCTTTATTAAATTTACTGTCAAACATATCCTGTGTTGCTAAATAAGACCCTCTGAGATAAAATATTTTCTTGTAATTATATTCAAAGCCTATTTTATACTCATCAGCGCTGAATGCTGAGTTCATATAAGCACCGGAAAATGTAACCATATTGTTCTTTCCGGCTTTTAAATCATAACTTAACCCTAATTCTAATGTAGCAGGTAACTCAAAAGCCCCTAACACTATTCTTCTTGGTTCACTGGGAACATTACCCTGAGTACCGCTAGGTGGATAAAAATCCTCAAGTCCTGTGCCATCAAAAGACATGTTGGGACCAATGTTCTTCAGAACAACGCCGAATTTCAGTCCTGTGTTACCTACGAAATATTGTAAGCCGAAATCTGCTGCGAAACCTGTAGCTGATACCAGAGCAATTTTCTCACTGATCAGCTTTAAAGTTGCACCGAATTTAATTCTGTCAGTCATATTTCTCGCATAGGATATGCCTGCAGTTATATATGTAGGTGAATAAGTTGCACCTGTCCCTTCGGGAGCATCAACAGTTGTAACAGGAATATCACCAAAATCCATAGTTTTTATTGAAAGAGCAAGAACTCCGACGCCTGGGAAGGAATAACTACCTGCAGCGTAATTCAGATTAATATCTGCGATATATTTCTGATGAGAGAACATCACCTCACCTGTGCCGATTGTGTTAGCTAACCCTGAAGGATTCCAATATAAAGCATCCAATCCGGATGTGTTAGCAAGGTTTGAACCTCCAAGGGCTGTCCCTACAGAACCAACAGGTATAAGAAGCTCTGGAGCAGCAGACAGACCTCTTTTACTTCTAGGTCCTGCAAAAACTAAAGGGCTTACCAAAAGCAAAGTTATTATTAGATTAAAGTATTTTTTATTCATAGTTTTAACCTCGTAATTTTATTGTTATAGCTTCACCACCCTCAATTCTTTAAGAGTGGCGAAGCTGAATTTTTTTATTAGAACCTTCTAATTCTTTCTTCCGGAGTCATTATAGCCAACTTAAGTATCTTAGTTCCTATACCGGGAGCATCAATATATGCTATATACATACCGCTTGCAACATATATATTATCAAGATTAGTCAAATCCCATTTCTCAAGAGAATTCTTGGGATCAGTAGTATTCCTGTTAATAACTTTGACAAGTTCTCCGTTTAGAGTGTAAATATAGATGTTACACATCATGGGTAGATTGGAGAAGTAAACAAACCTGTCAAAATCTGATGTCTCAAGTCTGTGGCCTCCGTAATAAGGATTCGGGAATACATTGATCCTGTCGAGATCATTACGCTGCTGAGCTATGGAATTACTTCCTATTACAGTTCCATCAACGTTAAATACATAATATACAGGATAACCC
>JAOADS010000162.1 GCA_026417195.1 Ignavibacteria bacterium
AGAGACAGTACTACAGCAGGGGCGGACAGGGTTCTGACCATGGATTTGCATGCTCCACAGCTTCAGGGTTTCTTTGACATACCGGTTGATCACCTTTACTGTTCTGTCCTGTTTCTTAAGTACTTCAAGAAATGTAAATTACGCAACCTCGCAGTAGCAGCGCCAGATGTAGGCGGTTCAAAACGAGCAAGGGTATATGCAAAGGAACTTGGCGCAGATCTTATTTTAATAGATAAAAGAAGACCTAAACCAAATGTAGCTGAAGTTATGAATATCATAGGCGATGTGGAGGGTAAAAACGTACTCATAGTTGATGACTTGATTGACACGGCAAACACATTCGTTGCAGCCGTTGAAGCTTTAAAAAAAGCCGGGGCAAAAGATATTTATGGTGCAGCTACGCATCCGATATTATCAGGTTCAGCTCTCCAGAGAATCGAAAATTCCTCTATCAAAAAACTTGTTGTATCAAACACAATACCTGTTCACATAAAGTCGAAAAAAGTTGAGGTCCTTGATGTTTCCAAATTATTTGCTCATGCTATTATAAGGAACAATGAAAACCAGTCTATAAGTGCTTTGTTTAAAGTTGAGTGATCTGTTTTAATGAAATTCTCATATTAAAGAAAAATATCTTATCATAGAAATTGTTATCTTATATTAAGTTTTTTCAACTAACACAGTTCTAACTTTAAAATTTAAAAAAATGAAATATACTTTTTTATTACTGTTTCTATACAGTATCAACGTTTCTGCACAGAAAAGCTGGTATAAATGTTTTGAAGGAAATGTCGGAAGCTCTTCAGCTGAAATGCATATAGTAAAATATGAAGAAAAAATTTACGGTTATTTCTGGTTTACTGATGAAATGGAACCTTATGTGATATTCGGATCAACAGGCAAAGACTCTCTGACGTTATATTCCTATAAGTCTTCCAGTGAAATTTCTTTTAACGGTTATCTCAACAAAGGAAAATTTACAGGAACTTCAGGAATTTCAGTCAGCAACTTCCGTGAGAGCGACACAAATCCTAACAGGAAAGAAATGTCATTTAATCTCAGTGAAAACACAGGCAAGTCTGGAATGTTTGAATTTGTCTATGTTTACGGTTTGCAGAAAGTTTTCAAAGACTGGGAGGGTTCTCCTTCAGCAACCTACACAGAAGGTTCTGTCTGGCCGGTGAAAAGTAATCCTTATTTCAGTCAGATAGCATCATTTATTTTAAAGGAAAAGAACTTCCCTTCCGGACTTACTGAGATCGGAAAGGTTATGCTGGAAAATAAGAAGAAATTCTTTGAAAATTACAAATCAGACACAAAGGGACTTACTAAAAAGGAAGCATCAGAATATCCAGCTGGTTACATGAGAGATGAAACAGATATATCAGCGATTACATATATTAACAGTAAATTTTTAGTTCTGGGGAGATATAGTTACGGATTCTCCGGAGGTGCCCACGGAAATTATGCAACTCAGTACAGAGTTTTTGAGCTTACTTCCGGAAAGCTTATAAAATTAAATGACATTCTCGCTAAAGAAGGTATTTCAAAATTACCTGATCTTTTGGAAAGGTATTTCCGCGTAAACTATTTAGTGAAACCTACGGAATCATTAATGGATTTCGGTTTGTTTGAGAACTCAATCAAACCTAATGAGAACTTCATTCTTACACCGGGTTGTCTGGTATTTGTTTATGCTCCTTATGAAATCGGACCCTATGCATTAGGAGAGATTAGTATTTACATCCCTTTGAAAGAAGTTAAAGATTACCTGAAACCAGAAATAAAAGAACTGCTGAATTGACAGAAGAAATCATAATTTCTGAAAGAGCGGCCGAACCTGTAGGTTCTTTCCCTCATGCACGTCGTGCCGGAAATCTGCTTTTCCTATCAGGAATCGGACCAAGGGTTAAGGGAAGTAAAGAAATTCCCGGAGTTAAGCTTGACGATAAGGGTAACGTCATTTCATATGATATAGAAATCCAGTGCCGTGAGGTTTTCAATAATGTAAAGATGATACTTGAAGACGCTGGTTCCTCGTGGGATAAACTGCTTGACGTTACAGTCTTTTTAACAAACATGAAGCAAGATTTCCCGGTATATAATAAACTCTGGGCTGAATACTTTAAAGACAATCAGCCCTGCAGAACAACAATTGAAGTTAAATCCCTTCCCACGCCTATAGCCATAGAATTAAAATGTATAGCTTTAATTGATTAATTTTGATCAGTCTAACTGCATTGTTTGTATCTTTTATTAGTTTGATGACTTATTCACAGCAGACAAAAAAAATTCTGGCATTAGGGGATTCCTACACTATAGGGGAAGCTGTCTCAGAAAACGAAAGATTCCCTTCAATAGTTGTTTCAAAACTCTCTGCTGAAGGAATTAATGTAAATGATCCGGTTATCATAGCAAAAACGGGCTGGACAACCGATGAGCTGGAAAAAGCAATTGATGAAGCTGAATTAAAAGAGAAGTTTGATCTCGTAACACTTCTGATCGGCGTAAACAACCAGTACAGAGGAAGAAGTCCCGGTCAGTACAGAACTGAGTTCAGGGAATTACTTTATAAAGCCATAGAATTCGCCGGAGGAAAACAATCTAATGTTCTGGTTATCTCAATACCTGACTGGGGAGTTACACCTTTTGCAGAAGGCAGAGACAGAAAAAAAATCTCGGAGGAAATTGACAATTTTAATTCAGTAAACCGTGAAGAAACTGAAAAGGCTGGTGCTGTTTATGCTTACATAACAGATATTTCACGTGAGGCTGCTTCAGACCCTGAACTCACAGCTCAGGACGGTTTACATCCCTCACGTAAAATGTATGAGAAATGGGTGGAAAGTTTTTATCCCGTAATTAAAAAAATCATTAATAACTAAAATAAAATCAAGGGGGATTAATTTTAATGGGCTTAATAGTTATTGCAGTTTACAAGCCAAAAAACGGTAAAGAAGAACAGCTGAAAGAAATTCTGAAATCACATACTCCGCTTTTGAGATCTCTCGGGCTGGCTACATTTCGTCAGCCTGTAATTATGAAAGCAAAAAACGGTTCCTATCTGGAGTTATTTGAATGGTCATCACGCGAATCTGTTGATAAAGCCCACAGCCATCCAGATGTTCAGGCTCTGTGGAAAAAATTCCGTGATGTATGCGAATATGAAACTCTTTCTTCCCTTGAAGAGTCATCTGTTCAGTTCCCTGAGTTTGAGCCGGTTAGTTTATAACCATAAGTATAACATTAAATAAATCTAAAAATGAAACAAAGCCTCAAAAAATACTGGTGGCTTTTCCTTATGAAAGGAATTGTAGCTATAATTTTCGGATTACTGATAGTATTTAACCCTATGGTTATGATAATTACTTTCCTTTCTTTATTCGGTGTATTTCTGATTTTTACAGGTGTGATTTTAATTACACTTGCATTTCTTGGTGAAACAGAAAATACCATAATCCGTGCTATTGAAGGGATTCTGTTCATACTGATGGGCATTGTAATTATGTTAAACCCACTCTCAGCTGCCGGCGGACTTATGATAATGATAGCAGCATGGGCTATTATTTCAGGTTTACTGCAGATAGTAAGTGCGATAAGGTTAAGAAAGGTAATTGAAAACGACATAATGATGTTTATAAGCGGAGTCATTTCAATAATTTTCGGAGTAGTTTTAGCCGGAAACCTGATTCAGGGTGCTGAAATTATAACCATATTTTTCGGACTATTTGCAATTCTAACCGGTATATTAAATACAATTCTTGCAATTAATATAAGAAAACTTATCATCACATCTGACCAATGAAGAAAGAAGATTCTGAAAGACTCGTATCTGTTTATAAAACAGGTAACCCTGCGATAATAGCAGTAATAAAATCAGTTCTTGATGAGGCTGGTATAAAATATCTTGTAAAGGGTGAAAATCTTCAGAATCTTTTCGGTGTGGGAACTATAGGTACCGGATATAACTTAATCACAGGACCTGTTGACTTTCAGGTAATGCCGGAAGATGAGGAATATGCACGTGAGTTATTGAAAGATATAGATGAAGATTCCGAGTCATAACTCTCAAACTTATTTTTTTATCAATTCAAATTTAAATTAAACTTTCTGTATTGGACACTGTATCATATCCAGCTTTGATAGCCTTTATATTTCTCGCCTTATCGGGTCTTGTACTTCTTCTGGTTAGAAACAGAAGAAAAAAGGATGATTACACCGGATAAGAAACACACACAATATCTTTTTCTTTTTTATAAAGATTAAATCTTCTGAAACAAAAAAGGCATCCCGAATATTAGGATGCCTTTATTAAAACTGGTAATTAAACTTAAAGAAGAGGAGCCAGTACAAGTGAAACTACTGCTATGAGCTTTATAAGTATATTTAGAGACGGACCTGATGTATCTTTGAAAGGATCTCCTACTGTATCTCCGACAACTGCTGCCTTATGAGGATCCGATCCCTTGTAATATTTATTCCCATCTATCTCAATCCCTTCCTCAAACATTTTCTTTGCATTAACCCAGGC
>JAOADS010000163.1 GCA_026417195.1 Ignavibacteria bacterium
GTTTAGATGACTCAGTAATAACATTTATTCTTTTATTCATTTTTTATCAGTGGATGTTTTATTTTAGTCATTGCCTCACTAAAATTGAAATCTTTATATTGAAACGGACATACATTTTCCCTTATCTCCATCAGGGGGTTGCCTTCAGGAGAGTGACATTTCCTGCATGTCTTTTCATCTGGAATTATCCCACCGTTTATTATAAAATCCTTTCTATCAGAGTGTTTGTCAGCAGGTGAGTAAACAGATCCTGCACCATGGCATCCTTCACAGCCAATACCTTCTTTGATGTCATATGCGTTTGAAGAAGGAAAGTTAAGGAAATATTTCGTTGTATGACATTTAAGGCAGAACTCATTTTTTTCCGGTGAGTTAATACTCTTTTCTGAAGTAAATTTAGAGGCTTTCTCCGAGAGAAGTGAAAGATAAGCAGATGAGTGTCTCTCTGATTTCCATTTATCATACTGATTACCGAGATTATTAAGTGAATGACATCTTCCGCACTTTTCAGAACCCGTAATTTCAATTGAACTTTCTCTTACTTCAAATGCAGATTTAAAGAAATAAACAAGAATTATCCCAAAAATAAAAAACATAGTGTATAGCAGGTATTTCATTAATAATCGGAATATTGCTTTACTTCATAAGTGTGTGAACCTGTGATAATATTTATTTTACTCTTAAGTGCCGAGCGTTTATCATTTGTTATATAAACATCTCTTGCAAGTTTTATAAACCTTTCTCCGAAGTCTTTGACTGATTCACATTTTCTTATATAATTTTCTGTATTCCATAATTTCAGATTAGCTTTATATAACATATCTTTATAAAAATTCATCTCCTTGCCGAACTTTTTCAGAAGTGTTTTATAGTAACGGTTTAGTTCTGCATATTCTCTTTTAAGTAAAACGAGCTTATTTTTATCTTTAATTTTTGTAAGCTTGATTTCCAGAATGGTAAGCCTGTCAATAAGTTCACCTGGTGATATTTTTATTTTAAAATCAGTCAAGAGCTTCTTCAATTTTAGAAATTATCATTTCAAAATCATCTCTTTTGTTAACGAAATCAAGTTTATCTGATTCTATGACGATTAATTTCCCGAGTTTATATCTTTTAACCCACTGACCATAACTTCTGTTTAGTCTTTCAAGATATTTAGTTTCAATCTGTTTTTCAAAATGTCTTCCTCTGATATTGATCTGTTTAATCAGAGTATCAACCTTTGCTTTCAGATAAACAACCAGATCAGGTGGTTTCAGAAAAGATACCATTTCGGAAAAAAGCTGTCTGTAATTCATGTAATCTCTTTTTTCCATTCTTCCCATCAGGTATAAGTTTCTTGCGAATATTTCAACATCTTCATAAATGGATCTGTCCTGAATAACAGATTTTTCAGAAGCAAGGATCTTCTTGTGAATACGGAATCTGTGAGAAAGGAAATATACCTGAAGATGAAAACTCCATTTCCTCATGTCTTTATAGAAATCCTGAAGATAAGGATTACCTGCAACTGATTCGTAATAAGCCTTCCACCGGAACTCTTTAGCTATCATTTTGGTGAGTGATGATTTACCGGAACCTATGTTTCCGGCTATTGAAATAAAGTATTTTCGGTTTGTATTCAGAATTACTCTTATGGATATTAAAAAGTCCCGACTTCGCGGGACTATTAATGAATAGTCTTTACGTTTTGATACTGATGAATTTCAATCTCAGGGCTGAACTTCCTCATTATCCTCGTTTTTAGCCGGCAGTACTATATCTTCAGAGATTCTTTCCTTAATCTTTGTAGCGGATTTACCTTTAAGGTTTCTAAGGTAATAAAGTTTTGCTCTTCTTACCCTTCCTTCTTTGATCTTTTCAATTTTCGCTATGGAAGGTGAGTTAAGAGGGAATATCCTTTCAACTCCGACTCCATTGGAAATTTTTCTTACTCTGAATGTTTTGCTGCTTCCAGAGCCCTTAATTGCCATAACTATACCCTGATATTGCTGAATCCTTTCTTTATCACCTTCTATTACCTTCACGTGAACATTGATCGTATCACCCGGCTTGAAAGAAGGCAGGTCATTTCTTGTTTGTGATGATGATATGAGTTTGATTTTATTCATAATTTTTTATTCCTTCTATTTCTGTTTATGTATTTTCTTTTCCCGATATCTGTTCTCCATTTTGCGATTTCAGCGTGATTACCTGAAAGAAGAACTTCCGGAACTTTCAAACCTTTATAATCAGCAGGTCTCGTATAAACAGGAGCGTCAAATACGGACTCAGTCTGAAATGAATCAGTTAGAGCTGATTCACTGTTACCAAGCACTCCTGGGATAAGTCTTACTATAGAGTCAATTACAACAGCTGCCGCTAACTCACCACCTGTAATTACATAATCGCCGATTGAAATTTCTCTGGTAACAAATTTATCTATAACTCTCTGATCAATTCCTTTATAGTGTCCGCACAGAATCATAAGGTTTTTCGCTAATGATAACCTATTTGCTGACTTCTGAGTGTATTTCGTTCCCTGAGGAGTAAGGTATATAATCTCATCATAGTTTCTCTCGGAGATTAGTTTTTCTATACACCTGAAAAAAGGTTCCGGCTTAAGCACCATTCCCGCTCCTCCTCCGAAAGGTTTATCGTCTATCTGACGATATTTACCTGTAGCATAGTCTTTAAGATCGTGAACATAAATTTTAACAAGTTTCTTATCCTGAGCCCTTTTAACAATGCTTTCATTTAAAGGGCTTTCCATAATTTCCGGAATTGCAGAAAGGACATCTATCCTCATCTGATCTATTCAGGCTGTTCAGCCTTCATCTATTTCAAGATGGCCGCTTTTATTGTGCTTGGCAGCCACTGCAGTAAGCAGAGTCCGCATTGATTTTGCAGTTTTACCCTGTTTTCCGATAACCTTACCAAGATCGTTTTTGGAAACATGGAGTTTCAGAAGAACTTTGTTATCCTCTGATATTTCCTCGACCCTGACGTTTTCAGGTTCGTCAACAAGGTTTTTAGCAATGAATTCAATAAATTCCTTCATTGTTTTTCCCCTTTGGTTGTTCAGCTTGTGATTAGCTGAAAGATTAATGTATAGTTATGAATTAAAGTATAAATAACTCTGCAAATTCGGGGAAAAAATTCTTCCGTTAATCAATGCTTCTAGGAAGCCTGCTGAGTAGCTCCTTCTGAACCATCTCCGGAAGATTTTTCAGCAGCTGTCTTTTTCTTTTCTCTGAGTTTAAGTTTCTTCTGTTCCTTTCTAATCTGTTTTGATTCCTGCTGCTGAAGCCATTTATTCATCACTTCATCAATTTTATCTGATGTAAGACCTTTCTTCAAAAGACTATACTTCAAAAGTAAACCTCTGCCTGAAAGAATATTTCTAACTGTTACTGTAGGCTGAGCACCTGTTTTTAACCAGTATAATGCACGTTCTTCTTTCAGTGTTATTTTAGCCGGCGAGTGGTTCGGATCGTATTGTCCGAGCTGTTCTATAAATTTCCCGTCTCTTCTTGAACGGGAGTCAGCAGCTACGATTTTATATATCGGAGCCTTTTTCCTGCCTGCTCTGCTTAGTCTTAATTTAACCAATTTTACTCCGTGAAATTTATTTATGATTTTTAATTTACTTAAAACTGAAATTTGGTGGTAAACCCATATTTCTGAATAATCCTGATAAACCTCGTGATTTTTTAAGCTGTTTCATCATCTTCTGCATTTCATAAAACTGTTTGATAACTCTGTTTACATCCTGAATTGATGTTCCGCTACCTGAAGCTATGCGTTTCCTTCTTGAACCGTTCAGAATATCCGGATTTGTTCTTTCTTCAATAGTCATTGAGCTGATTACTGCTTCCATCTGTCTGAGAGGTTTCTCATCTATTTCTTTTCCTTTCAGAGCTTTGTCAACTCCGGGCAGCATTGACATAAGTTGAGACAGTGAACCCATTTTCTTGATTTGTCTGAGCTGGTCAAGGAAGTCATTGAAATCAAATTTGTCTTTATTTATTTTCTCCTCAAGCTTTCTGATTTTTTCTGCATCGTATTGCTCGGGCATCATTAAAGATGCTTTTTCAACAAGAGTCTGTATATCACCTTTGCCAAGTATTCTTGAAGCTATTCTGTCCGGATAAAAAGGTTCAATTGCTTCAGGTTTTTCTCCCACTCCGGTAAACTTCACCGGCTTATTTACAACTGCCCTGATTGAAAGAGCTGCACCGCCTCTTGCATCACCGTCAAGCTTAGTAAGAACGATTCCGTCATAATTCAGTCTGTCATGGAATTCCTTCGCAGTGTTAACTGCATCCTGACCGGTCATTGCGTCAACTATGAAAAGTATCTCTGACGGACTGAGTTTATTTTTAAGCTCTTCAACTTCTCTCATCATTTCCTCATCTATGGCTAATCTTCCGGCTGTGTCAACTATCAGAGTATCTTTATAGTTTTTCCTGCAGAAGTCCATAGCGTTTAAAGCTATCTTCACCGGTTCTTTTATGTCC
>JAOADS010000164.1 GCA_026417195.1 Ignavibacteria bacterium
CCCTCATATAGGATCCGCCTGTCCAGGCAACCGGATTTGAACCTAATGCATTTTTACTTACTCCGAAGGATACATTACCGGATGAATCCTTTGCATAAAATCTTGCGGTGTAGTTAGTTGTTGATGTTGACGGAAGCATTGCAAAGAAATAATCACCTGTTGCCTGAACGGAATCAATACGGACCATAAATGCAATGTACAGATCACCTGAAGTAATTATTGAATCCATTCCTTTATATGCGTCGTTACCGTTATTTCTCAGGCGGCAGGCATTTCCTATTCCGGACATAGGATATCCGGCATAAGTTAAACCCGGACTGACTACCAGTATGGTATTAGTTGTTCCGGTATTCCATATCCAGCCATGTGCTCCTATTGAATCACCAGCCGGGTAATTAAAATTTTCAAGAAAATATATCTGGGAGCGTAAGGCTTCTGTTGAAAGAATTATCAACAGAAATGAAATTAATAATGATTTTTTCATAGTTATAGTAAAATAAAATTAATGGATTAAGTGTATAAATATAATAAATAAAACTTAAATTTGACGTGGAATAAAGTTATAATATCAAAGATAATTTATTTTAATTTGATTATGGTTAATAAATGAATAAAATTAAAATTTTTTTTTAGCTATTTTTAGGTATGAAAAAACACAATTTTGCACTCATTGGAGCTGCCGGTTTCATAGCACCGAGGCATCTTAAGGCAATAAAAGAGAATAATCAGAATCTCCTCGCTATAATTGATCCTAACGACTCTGTAGGCATTGTTGATTCTTATTTCCCGGAGGCTGCATACTTTGCTGAATTTGAGCGTTTCGACAGACATTGTGAGATGTTAAGGAGAGCTGGCGAGTCAGAAAGAATTCATTACGTGAGTATATGTTCACCGAACTATCTTCATGATGCACATATAAGGTTTGCACTCAGAACAGATGCATATGCTGTATGTGAAAAACCTTTAGTGCTTAATCCCTGGAATGCAGATGCCCTGAAAGCTCTTGAAGCTGAGACGGGGAAAAAAGTTTATAACATACTTCAGCTCAGACATCATCCTTCAATAATCAAATTGCGTGAGAAAATACAATCTGAAAAAATCCGGAGAAAATATGACATAGTGCTTACCTATATTACTCCCAGAGGTAAGTGGTACGATTTCTCATGGAAAGGTAACGTTCATAAATCCGGAGGAATTGCTACAAATATCGGAATACATTTTTTTGATATGCTCACGTGGATATTTGGCAAGGCAAGCATAAACACTCTTCATCATTCTGAACCGCGTAAGGCTGGAGGGCTCATGGAACTTGAAAATGCTTACGTTAAATGGTTTCTTTCTCTTGACCGTTCAGATCTGCCTGAGGGATGTAATACAACTTACCGTTCCGTTACGATTAACGGAGAGGAAATAGAATTTTCAGATGGTTTCTCTGATCTTCACACCATCAGCTACAAGGAGATTCTTGAAGGCAGAGGATTCGGCATAGAAGACTGTAAACCTTCAATTGAAGCTGTCTATGAAATCAGAAATGCAAACCCAGTGGGACTAAAGGGGGAGTATCATCCGTTTTTAAGAAGGCTTACTTCCTGACTAAGTTTCTCACACGTGGCTTCTTAAGAGACCGCTGAAACATTTCGCGATTATTTTCTTATCACTGAAAAATTTTATCATGCCATGATATTCTTTATTGTTTCTATTAGGATTATATTTGTAGTTCAATGAACAATTTTCAGATTTACAAGGCGTCAGCGGGTTCAGGTAAAACTTACACACTGGTTAAGGAATATCTTAAGCTTGTTCTCAATGAACCGGATGAAATGAAGGCTACTCTGGCTATTACCTTTACCAATAAGGCTGCAGAGGAAATGAAAACAAGGATAATTTCCAAATTAAAGGAAATAGCAGATGGCAGTGATGATGAATATTTGAGAGAACTGGAAAAAGAAGGTGTTAAAGGTGACATAAGAAAGAAAGCCCGCTTTTTGCTTGAGGAGATTCTCCACAAATATTCTGATTTTTCTGTGATGACTATAGACAGTTTCTTTCACAGGATAATCCGTTCATTCTCACGTGAACTCAGACTACAATTTGGATATAATATAGAGATTAACGAAGATGCCGTTATGGATAATGTGGTTGACTCACTTATTGATGATGCTGTAAACCATGAGCAGATTATAAAACTTCTTGAAGAGTTTACTTTTTACAATATGGAGTCAGAAAAGGGCTGGAGAATAGAAAATAAGATAAAAGACCTTGCAAAGGAACTGCAAAAGGAAAGGTTCTGGGAACAGAAATTAATTCCGGGCTTAGATGTAAAATTAAATTCAGTGATCAAACTTTTGTTTATGATAATTGAAGACTATGAGTCTGAGATGACTAAATACAGCAAAGAAATTTCAGACATGATTTATTCATATGGTTTGTCAGTTGAAGATTTTCCTCACAAGTCTAGTGGATACATAAACTGGTTTCTGAACAGTATAACAGATATACCCAAAGAGAGAGTTATTTCCGCCATGGTAAATATCAAACAATGTATTGCAAAGAAATCATCTGAAAGGATGAAACAATGTCTGGAAGAAGGTTTATATAATCTTATGAGGAAGGCATATGATTACTTTCAGACTCAAGGCAGGAAATATTTTACAGCTAAAGAAATCCTTAAAACAGTTTATATGCTCGGAGTCTTTGGTGCACTGATAAACAAGATGAGAGAGTGGAGGGATGATAACAGGATGATGCTGATTTCAGATGCTAATATTTTACTTAAGGGAATACTTTCAAATGAAACGGTGCCGTTTGTTTATGAAAGAACAGGTAGCAGATACAGGAATTTTCTCATAGACGAATTTCAGGACACTTCAACATTTCAGTGGAACAATCTGCTTCCTCTTATCCTGAATGCTCTTTCAGAGGGAACGAAGTCTATGGTTGTAGGTGATGTAAAACAGTCAATTTACAGATGGAGGAATGGCAATGTCCGCCTGCTGCTTTATCAGATTCGCGAAGATCTGAAAACTCATGAAGAGACAATTAAAGAAACAGACATTGAGGGCAACAGGAGGAGTCTTAAAAATATAGTAGAATTCAACAATTTATTTTTCAGCAACGCTGCTGATATATTCTCACAGGATCTGAAGTTACCAACAGAATATGTATCTATTATTTCAGATGCCTATAAAAATGTAAGACAGGATATGAGGTTTTGCGAGGAAGGTGGTTATGTGAAAATGATTTTTACTGAAGATGACAAAGACAAAGGTAAAACTTCATATGATTTTGCCGGAGAGAAGTTACTGGAATTTGTAACTGAAGCCCTCAATGACGGTTACAAAAGAAGTGATATTATGATCCTTGTCAGAACCAGAAAGGATGGAAACCTGGCTGCTGATTTGCTTATAGAAAGAGGTCACAGGGTTGTATCAGCAGACTCACTGCTTTTGACAAGTTCTCCGGCAGTGAAGCTGATTTTAAATCTCTTTAAACTTATTTCAGATAGCACTAACAGACTTGCCAAAACAGAGGTATTATATAACTATCTTATCATATCGGGTAAAGATGAAAGTGAGGTTTACACATCATTCAGTAAAAACACGGATAATATTTTTGAAAGTTACATGCCTGAAGGGTTTATTCATAGCGGAATCATAAACAGCCGCTTTTACACATACGGTCTTTATGAGCTTACAGAAAATCTGATTTCCGTCTTCGGATTAAACAAAAATACAGATGCATATTTGCTAAGATTTTTGGATGTTATACATGAATATTCAGCTAAGTACAATGCTGATATTATTTCATTCATAAACTGGTGGGAAGAACATAACAACAGATATACCGTTACTCTTCCTGAAGACGAAGATGCGATAAGAATAATGACAATTCACAAGGCTAAGGGACTTGAAAGCCCCGTTGTGGTGATACCATACTGTTCCTGGAGATGGGGTAACGGAGAAGTCATCTGGACTTCTCTTGAAGAGGAACCATTCAATGAATTAGGATCATTTTTTGTAAGACCAAACAAAAATCTTTCTTTAAGCCTGCTTGAGAAATATTATTTCACAGAAAAAACTCTTGGGAGACTGGACAATCTTAACCTGCTGTATGTTGCGTTTACAAGAGCCAGGGAAAGACTTTATGTAATAGCCCCTAAGGGTGAAATCACAGGCAGAGTCAGAGACAGTTTATCTTCTTCATTCCCGACAGATCTGAAAGAAGGGGTCTTTGAATATGGCAAAAGAATTAAAAAGGAAGTTTCATATAAGCGATCAGATAAAAGGGATATCAGAAATGGATTTATCTCCGGAGATTTTTACAACAGGATAGTGATAAAACCTTCACATTACGGATATGATATTAAATCAGAAAAAGAAAAAATCAGTCGCGGGGATCTGCTTCACAGAATTCTTTGCAGAGTTAAATTTAAGTCTGATATTACTAAGGTAATTGAACTGTCTCTTATACACATCT
>JAOADS010000165.1 GCA_026417195.1 Ignavibacteria bacterium
TAGGAATACAGCAAATCGGCTCATCCGTTCCGGAAAATTATATGCTTTATCAGAACTATCCGAATCCGTTTAACCCGACAACTAACATCAAGTTCGGAATACCGAAGGCTGGCAATGTGAAGCTCGTAGTATTTGACATTTTAGGCAGAGAAGTTGCTACTATCGTTAATAATGAATTCAGGGATGTAGGAACATATACGGTAACATTTGATGCTTCTCATCTCTCATCAGGTGTTTATTTCTACAGACTTGAATCAGGCGACTTCAGTCAGACAAAGAAAATGCTTCTTGTGAAGTAATTATTTTAATTCTAGCAAAAAAGGCTGGCTTAAAAGGTCAGCCTTTTTTATTTTAAACTTATTTGAATTGTATTAATATAATTAAACCAGATATCTTTGCCAGAAAGTTTACAAAAAATGGCTGAAACTGTTTATTCACTTGGTGTAAGCTTTTGCTCGGATGAAATATGCTTCACCAACGTATCCTATAACGATGGCTTGGTCAGACTTGAAAATACTGACATCATAAAAAGTTCTTTTAACTTCTCTGATGAGATGGGAAAACATAAAAGTAATCAGAAAGAACTTATGAATATATCAAGTGAGATTAAAAACTATATTGAAAAATCAAAGTTAAACATAGAAAATGTATCTGTTTCCATAGGAACTGAACAGGCTTTCATTATAACTTTACCGGTGGACCATTCAGAGGGAAGGAAATCATTAAACTCAAAAATATACTGGGAGCTCTCGAATTACTTCCCTGATAACTACACTGACTACGTAATTAACACATATAGAATGAATAAAATCCTGCCATGCAAGAATTCTGATGAATATCTTATTATAGCAGTTCACAAAAATACTATAGAATTTTTAAAAAGAATTTTTAAGATGAGTGGACTTGAACTGACATATATTGACATAGACCATTTCTCAGCAGAAAATACATTGAGGAAAAATCATACCTCACGAACTGAAAACAGAAAAATTCTTTTAGTAGGCCTGAAAGAAAACAGAATTGACTATGGTTTCATTGATTGTGGTAAATATTGTTACTATGGATATTCTGTTCCCTCATCAAAGGTTGAATACAATTTAAATCTGACAAAAAAAATTAACCATATCCATGATACAGTTTCTTCTCAGATTGATTTAATATATTTATATGGAAGCAATATCCCTGAAGATTCCCTGAAATCACTAAGAGAACTCTCTGTATCACCGGTTGATATAATTAATCCCTTTGAAAATATCAAAGCATCCGATTTTTTCCTCAGGGATGAAAATCTCAGGAAAGATTTTTACAGATATACCGTAAGCTGCGGAGTTGCATTAAGGAAAATTTTTCCGTGAAAAATGAGAATCATATCTGGGAAATTTAAGTCCAGAAAAATAAATTCCCGATTCAGGGATAATAATTGCATAAAAAGTAACTTAAGTGATTTCAGACCAACAACTGACAAAGCCAGAGTAATGCTTTTCAATGTCCTGAACAATATAATAGATTTCAGGAATATAAGCTGTCTGGACCTGTTTGCCGGCTCCGGCTCACTTGGATTTGAAGCAATTAGCAGGGGAGCTGAACACTGTGATTTCGTAGAAAGTTCAAAAATATGTGCATCACTTATTAAAAAAACAGCCTCTGAACTGGGCTGCGAACAGAATATTTCTGTATATAATGAAAATGCAGAAACTTTCATTAAGCTTAATGAGAAACTTGAGTATGACCTTATTTTTGCTGACCCTCCCTATTCTTATGATGATTATGAAACTCTTATCAGAAATGTTATGAAATTAAAGTTTTCAGTTTTCGTCCTTGAACATTCATCATGTGAAAACTTCCCTTTCGAAAATAAATCCTATGAAATTCTTGATAGAAAATCAGGAATCACAAAGTTTAAAATTTTTATTTCCAAAGAATGAATAAAAAAGAAAGAATCGGGATCTATCCTGGTACATTTGATCCGGTAACTCTGGGACACCTGGATATTATACTCCGAGCCTCTGAAATCTTTGACAAAATTATAATAGCCGTTTCAGAAAATCCCTACAAGAATCCCTTGTTCAGTTTAGAGGAACGAATTGATATGTTAAGAAAATCTGTAAAGCATCCCCGTGTAACAGTTGAGTCATTCTCCGGCTTACTGGTTGACTACGTAGCAAACAAAAATGCTTCAGTTATAATCAGAGGTTTAAGATCGGCAACTGATTTCAATTATGAATTCCTGATGGCTCAGACCAATAATAAATTAAGCAAAAATATCGAAACAATTTTTCTCATATCAAAAACGGAATATTCTTTCATAAGCTCATCCCTGGTAAGGGAAATTGCATCGTACGGAGGAAACATAGCCCATTTTGTTCCTGAAATCGTGGGAAAAATGGTGAAAACGAAAATTTATAAGAAAAAAACTTAACAAAATAAATACCTATAATTGTGATTAATATGTTGCAAAATGATATGTTAAAGACTATATTTGAGAAGCTAAATTAAAATAAAAGGAGTAATTATGAAAAAACTTAAACTCACTTTGTTAGCAGTAATAGTTCCTTTGCTCGTTTGGGGATTTGCTAACATTGATAATTATGGTTCAAAAACAAAGGTTTCTTCTTCGAACTGGGAACCAGTACCTTCTGTTACACTTCAAACTGCAATTTATACTGATAACTTTGACGGTGCAAATGACACAACTTCCCTCAAGAACCGGGGATATAAAGTTTACAGAAGAGGCGGACCGGCTGGAACTGCTCCTATATGGTTTCAGGGCAACTCAGCTGTTTTCCCTGCATTTAACGGGCCACCGACAGGATACGTTGCATCCAACTTTAATACAACAATTGGTGCTAATCCTATAGATAACTGGTTGGTACTTCCCTGGCAATCTGGAGGTTACATGATGAATGACAGTATCCGTTTTTATTCAAGATCACCTCAAGGTTCTACCTGGCCAGATTCAATAAGGGTAATGTATTCTCTTTCTGACTCAGTACCTGAGGGATCATG
Source organism: Ignavibacteria bacterium (assembly GCA_026417195.1). Lineage (GTDB taxonomy): Bacteria > Bacteroidota > Ignavibacteria > Tepidaquicellales > OLB5 > JAOADS01. Next base: position 3,007 of record JAOADS010000165.1, read on the forward strand.
GATTGAACTCGGTAGGTTTCAGGTAAATGTTCTCGGTATATGGGAACTACGGGGTTTCAGAGTTCCGACAACTTCTGCAAACGGACGTCTGGCTATAAGATATGCAGTTGTTGACGGAGGACCTGCAGGAAATAATTCAGATTACATAGGAATTGACGCACTTGTTGNATGGAGGGGAAGTGTTGGAATATCTCCAATAAGCAATGCGCTACCAAATTCATATCGTTTCGCGCAGAACTATCCTAATCCGTTTAACCCGGACACAAGAATTAAGTTCAGTATTCCTAAAGATGAGCATGTAAAACTTGTGATATTTGACGCTATCGGAAATCAGGTTGAAGTGCTTGTTGATTCAAAAGTTCCTGCCGGAACCTATATGGCAGACTTTGATGCTTCAAAGCTCTCGTCCGGAATTTACTTCTATACTCTTTCAACACCGAGCTACAGGGAAACGAAAAAGATGATGCTCATAAAGTAATCAGATTTTTAATCAGTCTAAACCTGCTTTCTGAAAAGAAAGCAGGTTTTTTTATTACAACCGCTTACATTGAATATGACAGATTTATTTAATAACCTTGTAAAATGAGATTTCTGAAGTTTATTAAAATCCTCTCCCTGGTTTTAATTTTAAATACTGATCTGTTATCTCAGACATCACCTTTTTTCACTCATAAAAGCAACCACTGTGATTACTTACTCTTTTCAAACGTTATGGACACTATAAACGGGACATGGTCATATTTATCACCAATATCTGAAGCACTTCTCGGAGTAAACTCTATTTACATAAATGAAACCAGTCGCATACTTATAGCCGGTGGTACAGATACTTTTGTCATACCAAGGAATTCATGTTACTGGTATAACCCTTCTGCTAATTCATATTCATCCGCTGCTTCCTTACCTTTGGGCAGATGGTCAGGAAAATTAGTTAGGGTTAAAAATAATCTGTATTTAATCGGTTCTGTAGGAAACTCTTTTTCATCACCGGATGGCTTGATATTCCGTTACTCTCTTATATCAAACCTGTGGGAAATATCTGACACCATGCCTGCACCCAGATTACATGAAGCAGCTGTATGTGTAATCAAAGACAGTCTTATAGTTACAATAGGAGGTTCGGCTGGAGGATTTTCTTTCCCGAAAAACATAGTGAGAATTTACAATCCTATGACAAGATTATGGAAAACCCTGACCCCATATCCGATCAGTGTAACAACAGCACATGCAGAATCTCATAAACTGACTGACTCAACATTTGTTATAGTTGCTTTTGGAGGGTATTCAGGCGGTTATGTAAGTCTGGTTTATAGAGGGAATTTGACTATACACAGAAATGACAGTATATCGCTGAGCTGGACAAATTTAGATAATTTTCCTTTATCTCAGGGAGTTTACAGAGTGTCCGGCGGAAAATGGAACAACTATCTCTTATTTGGTCCGTTTATGAGGGGTTCTTCAGTTG
>JAOADS010000166.1 GCA_026417195.1 Ignavibacteria bacterium
TAGAAGTGACTGGTATCGAATCAGAAAAAACTACAACTTTCGGAGTCTTATGGAAAGGGAGTCTTTCCCTGCATTTCTGTATTATTGAAACTTTCAGTTCATCATTGATTTCAAAACTTACATTTGGAATTATAAGAGCACCAATCTCTTCTCCATACCAGTCATTTTCGAAACCAACTGCTATGCCTGATTTAACTTCAGGTAAACTCATCAGAACTTCATCAATTTCCAGAGGAGAAATATTTACTCCTCCCCTGATTATCAATTCTTTAATCCTACCTGTGATAAAGAAAAATTTCCTTCCTGAATCGTCTTTTAGGTAAAAACCTTCGTCACCGCTTCTGAACCATCCGTGTTCAAAAGTTTTTAAATTCACCTCATCTGAAGCATCGTAATATTTCATAACATTATGTCCTCTTATCACAATTTCCCCGCGGACATTTTCACCTAATGACTCTCCGTGTTCATTCTGGATATCCATCTCATTGGTTTCTATTTCAACTCCTATAGACGGAAAACCGTAATCATTCATCCATTTTTTATGCTCACTTTCACTTAAATCAACGGGGCAGAAACAGGAATAACATGTTGTCTCAGAAAGTCCGTATCCGTGAATAATGTTTAAACCAAATAAAGACTCAAACTTCGCTGCCAATTCACACGTAAGGGGTCCGGCTCCGCAGATTATATGCCTGAAGCTTTTCAGCTCAGGTTTTTTAATTCTTCCTGATTCATAGTCATGACAGAGATATTGCAGCAATGTAGGCACAACACTTACTATCTGAACATTTTCTTTTTTTATTATCTCAAAGAACCGATCTGTGTGAAACTTCTGATTAAGTATAACTCTTGCTCCGGAATACATGGGAGTCATAAGTGTTACAACTGTTCCGTTGACGTGATGGATGGGAAGAACACACATCATACATTCATCGGATGAAATTTTATGCCACTTCTGTATAGCGTAGGCATCAACCATAAGATTATACTGAGTTAAAACAACACCTTTAGGAATTCCGGTTGTACCTGATGTATAGACAAGCAGGGCTTCACTTTCATGATTCACATTCTCTGTGGTTATTTGCTTAACGGGGAAATCACTTATTTTACATTCAAAAAAACCTTCTGTATACTTGCCATGTAAAACGCATTTAATATCTTTAATGTTGAGATCCCTAATCTTATCAGCATATAGATGATGAACAAACACAAGTTTCGCACCAGAATGTTTCATTATGTAGGAAATTCTTTCAGGTTCTTCATTAACATTTATCGGAACAACCACAGCACCCAGAGACCACACTGCAAAATACTGTATTACGGTGTTAATATGATTATGCGAAACAGTAGCTACCCTGTCTCCGTAACTTACGCTACATGATATTAAAAAATTTACTGTTTTGAGTACTCTTTCTCTGAATTCACCGTAAGTGAGAGAAATAGCCTCACCTTCATCAGGATAAAAGGTTATGAAATCGCTACCGGATCTTACTGAACTCTGATGTAAAAGAAGCTCATATATATTTTTATATGGGACCAAGTAATTCTCTGGAGAAATTCCTCTTACAAAGTGAGCTTCTTTTATCTTATTGAGAGTTTCGGAACTTAAATGCATAGAGCAAAAATAAAATTAGCTTAACAAACAAAAAAGGCTGTTTGATAAACAGCCTTGTATAAAAAATAAAAACAAATTCTATTCTATTTCCGCTTCATGTCCTTCTTCATTCCAGGTATAAGGATAATTCTCAACGTCATATTCCCTCGCATGTTCGGTAAGATACAGAGGATGAAAGGTATCAAGCATAACTGCAAGCTCAAGAGTTTCTTTCTTCCCTATAGATGCCTCAGTAGTCCCCGGATGTGGTCCATGAGGGATACCGCCTGGATGTAAAGTGAATGATGCTCTGTCAACTCCTTTTCGTGACATAAAGTTACCTTCAACATAGTAAAGCACTTCATCGCTATCTATGTTGCTGTGATTATACGGAGCAGGAATTGCTTCAGGGTGATAATCAAAAAGTCTCGGGCAGAAAGAGCAGATTACAAAATTATGTCCTTCAAACGTCTGATGAACAGGTGGTGGTTGATGGATCTTTCCGGTAATCGGCATGAAATCATTTATATTAAATATCCATGGATAGAAATATCCATCCCAACCCACAACGTCCCACGGATGAAAATCATATATGTAATGATGAAGTTTGTTGAACTTCTTAATCTTCACAAGAAACGCACCTTTCTCGTCAACTGTGATCAGCTCCTGTGGTACCCTGAAATCCCTTTCACAGAAAGGTGAATGTTCAAGATGTTGCCCGAATGAATTCTTGTAACGCCTGGGAGTATAAACGGGACTTCTTGACTCTATTACAAGCAAACGGGTCTTATCTGAATTCAGGATGTATTTATGAATAACACCCCTGGGTATTATAATGTAATCGCCGTATCGGTAATCAAGGATTCCGTACTGAGACTCTATCCTACCTTCTCCTTCGTGGACAAAGATAACTTCATCCCCTTCCCCGTTTTTATAAAAATAATTCATTTGTTCTGTTGGATTGCATATAGCCAGGGAAACATCATTGTTAAACATAAGTACCCTCCTGCCGCTTACCGGATCTCCGAAAGCCTTAGCATCAAGTGTTTTAAGATGGTGATGTCTGAGTTCACCTTCATTCCATTTCTGATAACCTATATCTTCTAAGCCGGTGATTTTATCTACCTTGGTCGGTGGATTTATATGATATAAAATTGATGAGATACCGGAAAAACCCTCTGTTCCTACCACTTCCTCTTTATATAGTGATCCGTCCGGCTGACGGAACTGAACATGTCTTTTCTGAGGTATATTACCAAGTTTATGATAAAACGGCATTGATGAATAACTCCCTTTTTATATGTACAAAGTTTACTAAATTTATGATTAATAACAATGAAATTTACCTGTAATCTTACTTAACACATTTCTAATCATCCTGATTTATATTTGAAATGATGAGCAAAAGACTTGAAAATCTGATTTACAAGAAAATTTCCCGAAGGAAATTGCTCAAGAACGCTGCTGCAGGGGTAGCATCATATGCTGTAATATTTAACTTGCCAGATGAATTCTTAAATCTTTTTACAGCGAGCAAAAGTTCAGTTAAAAGTGATGAGATTTTCTTCAGACCAATTGAACCATCATCAGCAGATGAGCTCGTCTTACCAGAAGGATACAGTTATGATATAATAAGAAAATGGGGAGACAAAATCAGTGAGAATGAATATTACGGATATAACAATGACTATTGTGTTTATATACCGATTGATCTCCATAACGGTGGTAAAAGCTCAGATGACGGAATATTGTTTATAAACCATGAATACCCTCATCCTTTATTTGTAAGCGGATATTCTTATGAAGATATGAAGAACAACGTTCGCAAGTCAAAGCTACAGGTTGAACTTGAAATGAAATCAATGGGTGTTTCAATATTCCGGGTAAGAAAAGAAAAAGGAAGCTGGAAATTCGTCAATGATAGGCTGAACAGAAGATATGACGGTACATCAGAGATATTGATTTCGGGACCTGCAGCAGGCACTGATGAGATGAAATATGCATATAAATCCAAAGGCACTGTTCAGAACTGCAGCGGTGGAATAACTCCATGGGGAACGGTTCTTTCAGCTGAAGAAAATTATCAGGATTGTCTTGATCCAAAAGAACTAAGATGGGGAGATGTCCTGAAAGATTTCACGGAAGAACATTACGGATGGATGGTGGAATTTGATCCCTTTGATCCGGGCTACACTCCTAAAAAAAGAACAGCCCTCGGCAGATTCAGACATGAAAATATAGCGATGATTAAAAGTCAAGACGGAAGACTTGTCTGTTATATGGGTGATGATAAAGTTAATGAACATGTTTACAAATTTGTAACTGAGGAAAAATTTGACAGCAAAAATCCTGACAAAGACATACTTGATCACGGCAAACTATACGTAGCAGATTTTGAAAAAGGGAAATGGCTTTTACTTGACTATGAAACATCAAACCCGCTTAAAATGCATTTCAGGTCTCAGGCAGATGTTCTTGTAAATTGTCCCGAAGCAGCAAAGCTGCTTGGTGCAACTGAATGTAACAGACCCGAAGACATTGAGATTAGTCCGGTTGACGGATCAGTCTTTATTGCATTTACAAACAATTACAAAAAAGATGATCATCATGGGAGTATAGTGAGAATAATTGAAGAAAATGAAGAACACACTTCTGAAAAGTTCAGATGGGAGGTTTATGCAACGGGCGGAGATGAATCCGGCTTTTCATGTCCGGATAATCTCCATTTTGATTCCAAAGGCAATCTCTGGATATTAAGTGATATAGGAAGTTCCTCTTTGAATAAGGGGATATACAGGTCATTTAAGAACAATTCCCTCTTCATGATTCCCACACAGGGTACCATGAGAGGCAAGGTGTAC
>JAOADS010000167.1 GCA_026417195.1 Ignavibacteria bacterium
ATCAATTGCTCTGAAATAATCAAGCATGGCTCTTGCATCATCATATGAAACATCCTGAAAGGTCATTTGTATCATATACTGTGTAAAAAGTTCTTTGGCAACTTTGTCTTTCTGTGTCATCTCAACTGGATTAAGCATCATGTTCATAATCCACTCTGGTCTGCGTCTTTTTGTTATATCCTTCAAAGGGGGTCCTACAAGTCTGACATCGAACCTGTGACATGAAATACATTTGGAATCGAATATCTGTTTACCTTTTGTTACAAGCTGATCATTTATGGGTTCAAGTTTCATCTCTTCTTTGACAGGTCCTATTCCCAATTCAGATTTACCACCACAAGATATGAATAAAAATAAGCATAGGATAAAAACTATGTTTATTAAGTTGATTTCTGAGTTTTTTGATTTCATTTTTTTAAATTTTGTTTTCAAATGTTCTTTTTATCTTATCTTCCAAGTCTAATGCTTTGGGAAATAAAACATTATTCTCAAGATGAACATGAACATGCAGGTCATATTGGAAATCCCTTAGTTCATTATAAAGTACCATGAAAACCTGACATGCATTTGGCGGAGGAGAAAACCCGTCTGTTAATTCATTAATCTTTTCCATTAATCTTCCTGCATTGTCATGTTCAGTTTGCATAACCCTTATAGGATTAATCACTGATCCAAATACAGACGGAGGCAATTCAAGAGAATTTTTCTCAGCTATATACATTTTCTTAATATAAGGGAAAAGCATTCTTTCTTCTTTTAAGAGATGTTGTACAAGGTCCTCTTTTAAAGTGGCAAATACTTCAGCAATTTCTGAAAGTTCAGTATATTCTGTTCCATGTTCACCTATCACCTTGTTTATGTGATGCTCAATAAGTGGCACTGTTGCTTTAACATAACTATGGTGATTATTTATTATATAATCTATCAGGAAAGAGACATCCCATTCTTCAAACCTTGTATTGAAATCCTTAATTCTTCCAAGTTCATATGCAATTATATCCGGATTGAGCCCTTTTTCCATACATGCTTCCTCAAGAGTTTTTTCCCCATGGCAGCAGTAATCTATCCCTATTTTTTCAAAGAAAGCTGATGCGCGAAAGTTTTCATTAACTATTTCAGCTGTTTTAAGTTTTTTAAGGTCTTTCATTAAACAAAGTTAAAGAAAATCACACTTATGTCCATTGATTTAAATCAAATTACACGCTCTGAAACGGATAAGAAGACCTTAATTAAGAAACAGTGGTCTGAAAGAAGGCTAAGTGTGTAAAAATGAAGTGTAAAAATTTGTGATCTTGAATGTCAGGAAAGGGATATCTCTTTCAGTTTATATGCATTTTTAATAAAAATCTTTTTACCTGTTACTTCTATTATACCTTCTGCCTGAAGGCGGCTTAAAGTTCTTGAGAGTGTTTCAATTGCCGTCCCCAGATAAGCAGCCATATCGCTCCTGTTTACACTGAGTGATATAGTTGAACCTTTAAGCTTACTATTACTGCTTGTGTTTTCATAAACTGATATCAGAAAAGCTGCTGTTCGTTTTGTAACATCTTTTAAAGTTAGTTCCTCAATATGATGATTAAGATGCCTTAGTCTCTTTGCAAGTCCTGAGAGCATACGTAAGGAAATATTCAGATCATTTTTTAAAATATCACGGAATTCATTTGCAGGAACTAATACAACCTTCGTATTATCCTCAATCGCCATAGAACAGGCCGGATATCTGAAATCATCATCAGTTATTTTATCAAGGTTTTCAAGTAAAGGAACCTCTGCAAATGTATTAAATGGTGCTATTATGTGTATAATATGTTCTCTGCCATCTCTGGAAATTTTATATACCTTTACAAGTCCAGAAACTACTGCATAGAAACCTCTGTAAGGTTCTGACTCAAAAAATATAATATCTCCCTTATTAAAAATTCTTAAACGGCAAAATTCAGATATTTTATTTACCATACCTTCCTCAAGTCCTGAAAAAAGCGGAATCCTTTTAATTACTTCGTGCATGTTATCAAATTAACTTTTTTTAACTTATAAATTAAATGCAAATCTGGATTTACCTGAAGATTTTTAGTCTAGGCGGACTGAGATTCTGAACATTTATAATTTCATCTTTAGTCAATTATTGCTAATTTTGTTGTCTGTAAAATTACATCGTTATTTAAAATGAAGATTTCCGAAATTCTTACTCCGGAAGTTATATCTGTCGGACTTGATGCCAAGGATAAAAACGATTCCATAGAAAAGGTGATAAAACTCGCTGCCAATTCCGGAAAGATCATAGACATTGACAAAGTAACTAAAACAATCTTTGAAAGGGAAAAGCTGGTTTCAACCGGTGTGGGAAAAGGTTTTGCTATCCCTCACGGAAAGACAGACGCTATTTCAGATATTACCGGAGCATTTGCCGTTACAAAAAACCCCATAGATTTTGACTCAATTGACGGAGAACCGGTTAGTTTCATTTTTCTTCTCATAGGTAAGGAAAATCTTCTCAACACACACATTAAACTTCTCAGCAGGATATCAAGACTTATGAATAAAGATGAATTCCGCGACAAACTTTATGAAGCTAAGACCCCGGAAGAAATTCTCAATATATTTAAGGAAGAAGAAAAAAACTACTTTGATGTTTAGATAATAATTTATTTAAAAAAACTTCCCATCTTTTAGAGATGTCCAAAAAATTCGTTTATTACTTCGGAGGTAAAAAAGCAGAAGGCAGAGCAGAAATGAAAGCTTTGCTGGGCGGCAAGGGTGCCAACCTTGCAGAAATGGTTAATCTGAAATTACCTGTTCCTCCCGGTTTTACAATAACCACAGAAGTCTGCACATATTATTACAAAAACAAACGTAAATATCCGAAGCAGCTCAGAGAACAGGTGAAGAAAGCTCTTTCTAAAGTTGAAAAGGAAACAGGCATGAAGTTCGGTGATAAGAAAAATCCACTTCTTGTTTCCGTACGTTCAGGGGCAAGAGCTTCCATGCCGGGTATGATGGACACAATCCTTAACCTCGGGCTAAACGATGAAACCGTTGACGGGCTGATAAAGAAAACAAATAACCCCAGATTTGCATGGGATTCATACAGAAGATTCGTACAGATGTATGGTGATGTTGTTATGGGATTAAAACCGGTTTCAAAATATGATATTGACCCTTTTGAAGAAATAATAGAAAAGAAAAAGAAACTTAAGGGTATAAAAGATGACAGCGAGTTCACTGCTGATGACCTTAAAGAACTTGTTTATCAGTTTAAAACTGAAATTAAAAACAGAACAGGAAATGATTTCCCCGATGATCCAATTGTTCAGCTAAACGGAGCTATCGATGCTGTGTTCGGTTCATGGATGAATGAGAGAGCAGTTATATACAGAAAACTGAATAATATCCCTGAATCATGGGGAACAGCCGTTAACGTTCAGGCTATGGTTTTCGGAAACATGGGTGAGTCGTCCGGAACAGGCGTTGCATTTACACGTGATCCTGCAACAGGTGAAAACGTTTTTTACGGTGAATATCTGATGAATGCACAGGGAGAAGACGTTGTTGCCGGAATAAGAACACCTCTTTCAATTTCTGAACTCAGTAAAGACAATCCAGCCATTTACAAGCAGCTTGACAAGGTAAGAAAGATCCTTGAGAAACATTACAGAGACATGATGGATATTGAATTCACCATACAGGAAGGCAGACTTTATATATTACAGTGCAGGGTAGGAAAAAGAACTGGACTTGCTGCCGTGAAAATTGCAGTTGACATGGTAAAAGAAAAGCTGATAACAGAGGAAGAGGCACTATTAAGAATTGAGCCTGAGCAGCTCAATCAGCTTTTGAGACCAGTGTTTAATATCGCAGAAAAAGAAAATGCTATCAAACAGGGAAGGCTTATCGCAAAAGGGCTGAACGCCGGACCCGGTGCTGCCAGCGGAAAAATTTATTTCAATGCACAGGATGCATTTGAAGCTAGTGAAAAAGGAGAAAAAGTAATACTCGTAAGAATAGAAACTTCTCCTGAAGATATAAAGGGTATGAATGCAGCTGAAGGAATACTTACATCAAGAGGAGGCATGACTTCACACGCAGCACTTGTTGCCCGCCAGATGGGAAAAGTCTGTGTAGCCGGCTGCAAGGAACTTGAAATAGATTATCAGAAAGCAGAACTCAGGGTTTCTCAGCCAGACAAATGTTTCGAACTAAGGGAAGGAGACTGGATTTCAATTGACGGAACAACCGGTGAAGTAATAGAAGGTAAAATACATACTAAAGAATCAGAAATTCTTCAGGTCCTGATTGAGAAATCACTTAAGCCGGAATATTCGGAAACCTTCAAGGTCTATGAGCAGGTCATAAAATGGGCTGATAAATACAGAAGACTTAAAATC
>JAOADS010000168.1 GCA_026417195.1 Ignavibacteria bacterium
AAGATTTAGATGTAGAATAAACTGACAATACACCACCGGCTATCTGAATGTCATCTGTTATTGGCCAGTTTAATCCAACTCCTCCCTCTATAGCCATCCAGCTCCATTCCGCTCCTGTAGTTGTAGTGCTTCCGGAAGTAACCTTAGGAGTTAAACTATACATTGAAAAACCTACTAAAGGAACAAGTACTATCTTACTGCCCTTAGATGGATAAATCCATCCTCTGAAACCAGCTCCGAATTCCATACCACCATCGTTTTCCTGTGTGGTTGTAGTTCCCCCGAGAGTTGTTTCATCTTTATATTTATTCATCCTGAATTTAAATAAACCTTCTACCCATCCTTTTTTAAGCATATATATAAATCCGAGATTAGCACCGAGTGAACTTGAACTTCTGTCATAGGAATAGTTAGTGTCTCCCGTATGCTTACTATTCCACATAGCAACATAAGGAGCCAAACTGATATGGAAGTTCTTTGAAGCACTGTATCCGACTAACCCCATAAACGGAACAATGGGTGGTCTTGTTGAGTCAGCACCTGAATTAGTCCAGGAATCCTGCCTCCTGTTTATAATCATACCTAAATTCAACTGCTTGCTGACACCGAAAGTTACACCAGCATGGCCGTTAAAGTCATCATTTTCACCAAACTGATTCAAATCAGCAAAAGCATAGTTTCTGTAATAGTTGTTCCATGCCGGATTTCTCAACATGTCTGCATGTGCATCTAAAATAAAGGGTGAGCCACCGAGAGCTGAAACCCTACCTGTTCCACTTGGAATGGACTGAGCAAATGTACCAACAGCCATTACAAATAAGAACATAACTGCTAGAATACGTTTATACATTATTTTTCCTCCTATAATGTTTTTTTGTTTTTAATTATCGCCTAATCTTCATTAATCGTGCTGACGTCTTACACGGTTAAGTGGAAGATTAAGTGAGTTATATTTATTTAATGTAAAAGAACTTAATTTATAATTTTAACCAGGTGCTTTACTTTTTCTACCATACCTCTTATCTGAGGAGTATCATTAAATTCCCTGACCTTGTTTACTTTTCCTAATCCTAATGCTTTTATTATAAGCTTCTGATTTTTAGGCCTGTCAATTGTACTTGCTGTTTGCTTAACTTTTATTTTACTAGCCATAATTTAGTTAACGGATGAATAAACAACTTTTATATCTACACCTCTTCGCTTTGCATATGACTTTCCGTCGTTAAGGCTTTTAAGAGCACGCATCGTAGCCTTGACAATGTTATGGGGATTTGAAGATCCTAAAGACTTGGTTAAAACGTCCTGAACCCCGGCAGCTTCCAAAACAGCTCTAACCTTACCGCCGGCTATAAGACCAGTCCCAGGTGAAGCCGGCTTAAGCAATACCTTACCTGCACCATATTTACCTATGATAGGATGCGGCAATGTTCCTTTATAGAGAGGAACAAAAGTAAGATTTTTGCGGGCGTCTTCTGAACCTTTGGAAATAGCTGAAGAAACTTCATTAGCTTTACCAAGTCCTATACCAACATGACCATTCCCGTCACCTGTAACAATCACTGCGGTAAAACTGAATCTTCTGCCACCTTTTACAACCTTTGCAACTCTGCCTATATAGACAAGTTTGTCCTTAAGTTGCAACTCACTGGCTTTTATCTTCTTATTTACCATTAACTCTTAATTTTTCAACTACAAATATAATCAAAAAAAACTATAAAATCTACAATTAGAAAGAAATCCAAAAAAAAGAAAAAAATCTGTATTTTATGTTCTCAGGGGAGGATTCGAACCTCCACTAACGGCTCCAAAGGCCGCTGTCCTGCCATTAGACGACCCGAGAATACTCAAAACAGCCCGGGAACGTCATAAATTTTAAAACTCAAGTCCGCCCTCCCGGGCAGAATCAGCGACAGCTTTAACTCTCCCATGATATAAATAACCGTTTCGGTCAAATACAACCTTTTTTATCCCTTTTTGTAATGCCAGCTCAGCAATCCTCTTCCCTACCAGAACGCTTTGATCTGTTTTCCTTTTTTTATCCTTTAAACTGCCTTTAACATCCTTGGAAAGTGTTGAAACTGAAACCAATGTCTTTCCTGTGGTATCATCAATTAACTGAGCATAGATGTTATTCAGGCTGCGAAAAACTACCAGTCGCGGTCTTTCTGGTGTGCCTGAAATTTTCTTTTTTATCTTAAATTTTATTTTTTCTCTGGATGTAAGATTCTTCTTAAACATATGAATTAAAATTACTTGGCAGCAGCTTTCCCGGCTTTGCGTCTGATGAATTCACCTTCATACCTAATACCCTTGCCTTTATAAGGTTCAGGTTCTTTTAATGAACGAATTTTAGCAGCTACCTGTCCTACAAGCTGCTTATCTATTCCGGAAACCAGAATTGTAGTATCGGTAGGTGTATCTATTTTAATTCCTTCAGGAGGAATAAAAATTACAGGATGCGAGAAACCAAGACTAAGATATAAATTACCACCCTTAATCTCTGCACGATACCCAATCCCTACCAATTCTAATTTTTTAGAAAATCCTTCCGTGACTCCGTGTATCATATTCTTCAGAAGAACTGCATAAAGACCATGAAGAGACTTTTCTCTTTTGGAATCGGAGCTTCTGGTAAGCGTAATAACTTCACCTGATATATCAGTTTTAATTAAAGGACTTATTTGGGTTGATAAGGTACCTTTCGGACCGGAAACAACTATACTGTCCCCCTGTCTTTCTAACTTAACTCCTTTTGCTAAAGCTATAGGTTTCTTTCCTATTCTTGACATATAATTATTTTAAAAAAGATTACCAGATATTACAGATAATTTCACCACCTACTCCAAGTTTCTTTGCCTGTTTATCAGTCATAAGCCCTTTTGAAGTTGAAACTATAGCGATCCCCAGCCCGTTCAAAACAGATTTCATATCATCTTTAGATGCATATCTCCTGATACCCGGCTTACTCACACGTTCGAGGCCCAAAATCACACCCTCTCCGTTCACATATTTCAGGTTTATAATAAGTTTACCCTGTTTATTTGGAGTTTCTTCAACCTGAAAACCACCTATGAAACCATGCTGCTGCATAATTTCAGCCATTCTGATTTTAATCTTCGAAGCAGGAATCTCAACTTTTTTCTTTCTGGCTTTTTGAGCGTTTCTGATTCTTGTCAGGAAATCTGCTATTGGATCGGTATTCATCTCACCAACTTGCCTTTCTTATACCGGGAATTTTCCCTTCAAGAGCCATTTGGCGGAAAGTCAATCTGGAAATACCGAATTTTCTGTAAAAACCTCTTGATCTGCCTGTAACAGCACATCTGTTTCTTAATCTGATCGGATTGCTGTTACGGGGCAACTTTGCTAAACCTTCATAATCCCCTTTTAACTTCAGTTCTTTTCTTTTTTCAATATATTTGTCAACAAGCCTTTTTCTGTTTTTTTCTCTTGCGACCTGGGATTTTTTCGCCAAATTTACTCCTGATTTAATTTTTATTATTTTTTAATTTTCCTTTTTAACAAAAGGCATTCCGAATTCTCTTAGCAATTCTCTTGCCTCATCATCAGTTTTAGCTGTAGTCACAATCGTAATATCCATTCCAAATATTCTGTTAACACTGTCAACATCTACCTCAGGAAAAATTATATGCTCCCTGATACCTATGGTGTAATTACCTCTGCCATCAAATGATTTATCAGAAACTCCCCTGAAATCTCTGATCCTGGGGATAGAAAGATTAATCAGCTTATCAAGAAACTCATACATCCTTGCCTTCCTGAGTGTAACCATACATCCTATTTTCATACCTTCTCTTAATTTAAAATTGGAAACAGACTTTTTGGCTTTGGTTACTACAGCTTTCTGCCCAGCTATATTTTCAAGATCTTTTATAACTGAATCAATGACTTTAGGATCCTGAGTAGCAGCTCCTACTCCAACGTTAATACAAATCTTTTCCAATCTGGGGACCTGAAGAGGATTTTTATATCCGAATTTTTTAGAAAGCTCGGGAATTATATGTTTTTTATAAAACTCCTGTAATCTGACGGGGATTTTCTCCTCAATATAAGATTCTGATTTGCCGGCGGTTGATTCAGATTTCTTAGATTTACTATCAGTTGATGACTTTTTATTCTTTTTATTTTTCTTTTCTTCTGACATTTAAGATATAAAAATTAACTTACTAGGATTTCATCGCTTTTCTTGGAATAACGCATCCTCTTAGTCTTTCCGTTCTCGTCTTTTATGATTTTCATCCCGAGTCTTGTCGGTTCACCGGATTTGGGATCAATAAGCATTACATTTGAAATATGTATTGGAGCTTCCTTCTGAGTTATTCCACCCTGGGGATTTTTC
>JAOADS010000169.1 GCA_026417195.1 Ignavibacteria bacterium
GTATAATGCCTAAAATCCACGATATAATCCAGAATCTGGTCTTTATCCTGGTTGCAGTCAGAATAAAAGGAATGATTACACTGATTAATAGTATAAGAATCCATACATACCTTAAATAAAAATTTTCCGCGTCTTTACCGTTACTTTCCCAGTAAGCAAGATCAGACCAGAACAGGTAAAAGAAAACGTACACTGATCCTAAAATAATTAAAAGCCCTGCGGCAATGGATAATCTCATGCCGGCAGGTATGACCTTTGACTGATAGGGTTTATGATGCATTATTTATAAATTAAAAATCCCTCTCTTTCGGATTTAAAATTTCTAAGTTCAGTATCCCACATTGAAAATATCTCAGTAACACTCTTGCCGTCAATAACTGCTCGTCTCAATCTGTCTGTGCCCGCAAGTTTGTCTATGAAATTCTTCTGAGTAAACTCAAATTGAGAAAAGAGATTAAACAAAGTATGTATAAGAACTACACCACATTTAACCGGTTCAAACTTTAATTTATCTGTAACATTAATAAAGATTCCGTTACACTTTTTCCCTAAAAATTTAGGAGGGTATGCTGAGATTTTCTCGGATGGAATGAAACTAACGGCCTGAAATTCAACACCGGATAATCCATATGAATTCATTTTCTCTGCCAGCTTTTCTCCGTCAATCCACGGAGCACCGGCATATTCAAACGGCTTTTCTGTTCCCCTTCCTTCAGAAACATTTGTTCCCTCAAGAAAACAGGTGGCTGCATAACATAAAGCTGTTGACGGAAAGAACATCGAAGGTGAAGGTTTAATCCACTTCAAATTTAAAGATAAATAATCACTTTCTCTGGTATAACCCTTCATTTCTATGACTGTCAGCTCAAGCTGACTGTTTAATAATCTGTTGTTCAGATAAAGTGAAAGTTCACCAGCCGTCATTCCGTAACATACCGGAACAGGAACAGAACCCACGAAGGAAGAATATTTATCATCAAGCATAAATCCGTCAACATAATTAGGGTTTATGACGATCGGTCTGTCACATACTATGAATTTAACTTTACTCTCAACTGCTGCTTCCATACAATATCGCAATGTTGAAGTATAGGTATAGAATCTCGCACCTACATCCTGAATGTCATAAACTAAAACATCAATTCCGCGAAGATCATCTGCGGATGGCTTAATTTTAGCACCGTATAATGAGACTACTTGTATTCCGGTAATAGGATCTCTGTCTGGATAATGCTCATCCCCTCTTATCCCATGTTCCGGAGAAAAAATCCTGACTACTTTCAGACCTTTGGAAACCATTTCATCCACTATGTGTCTTCCGTCAGAAGTTATCCCTGTCTGATTTGTGATTACTCCGATATTCTTATTTTTTAAAGGTTCAGGATTTTCAAGTAAAACTTCACAGCCGAGCCTGAATACGGAAATCTCTTCATATGGGAAATGATTTCCGGATTTTGTACATGTTTTATCAAAGATTACCGGAAAAAGAAAGAAAAGTAAAAACGTTATAGTTTTCATTACTCAAGAATAAGAAATAATTTAAATAAATAAACTTCAATTTAAATTTGATTTATCTGAAGAAATTAATCATTTATTAATCATTCTGAAACATTTATCTTTGCTTTCTATGAAAAATTATTCATTAGACACAATCGTATCTCTTGCCAAAAGAAGAGGTTTTGTTTTTCAGTCATCGGAGATATATGGCGGACTCAACGGTTGCTGGGACTATGGACCATTAGGTGTTGAACTGCTAAATAACATAAAACAGGCATGGTGGAAAAGTATGACTTACCGCGAGGACATAGAAGGTATTGATGCGTCAATTCTTATGCACCCTATGGTCTGGGAAGCATCCGGACATATTGAAAACTTTACCGATCCCATGGTTGACTGCAGAGAATGCAAGGCGCGTTTCAGGGAAGACCAGATAGAAGAATCTGAATGCGGCAACAAAGCGTTTAAAGGCAGAAAAGCAACGAAATGTATGGAAGAAGGTAAATTCACCGAAGCAAGAAAATTTAACCTGATGTTTAAAACCTTCATAGGAGCTGTGGAATCTGATGATTCAGTAGTATATTTAAGACCAGAAACAGCTCAGGGAATTTTCGTGAACTTTAATAATGTCAGAGAATCATCCAGACAGAAGATCCCATTCGGAATCTCGCAGATCGGCAAAGCATTCAGGAATGAAATAAATACCAAAAACTTTCTTTTCCGTACAAGAGAGTTTGAACAAATGGAGATGCAGTATTTCGTAAAACCAGGTACAGATGAATCAGAGTATGAGAAATGGAAAGAAGAAAGACTTCGTTGGTGGCAGGAACTTGGCATAAAAAGAGAGAGACTAAGGCTTTCACCTCATCCTCAGGACAAGCTTGCTCATTATGCCAAAGCTGCTGTTGACATAGAATTTGAGTTTCCTTTCGGATTTGGGGAAATCGAGGGAATACACAACAGAAGCGACTTTGATCTTAAACAGCATTCTGAATATTCAGGCAAAAAGTTAGAATACTTTGATGATGTTACAAAACAGAGATACATACCTTTTGTAATTGAAACCTCTGCTGGTGCATCACGGGGTTTCATGGCCTTCCTCTGTAATGCATATGACGAAGATGAAGCACCGACTGCAGAGGGCAAACTTGAAAAAAGATCTGTGCTGAGGTTTCATCCGAAGCTTGCGCCTGTGAAATGCGCTGTATTTCCGCTTGTTAACCGCGATGGACTTCAGGAAATCGCACGTAATATTACCAATGATCTGAAAAAAAATTTCAATGTATTTTATGATGAGTCTGGGGCTATCGGCAGACGCTACAGAAGACAGGACGAATGCGGAACTCCATATTGTGTAACTGTAGATTATGATACCTTGAAAGATAATTCCGTTACGATAAGGGAAAGGGACTCAATGAAACAGGAAAGAATAAACAAAGACCTTGTAAAAAAATATATATCAGAAAATACAGACTGACAGCTTACTTATATAGTTATCCAATACGGTAAAAAATTTTGTTCTAAATCATAAAAGTAAATTCCCGAAGGAACATATTCCCCTGCTTTAAAGTATCACAATCAGCTGATTAAATTTATTATTAAAAATAACAAATTTTCACAGCATTTTATCATAAATTTTATCATATTAAACATTAAATTATATACATATCTTTTATGTGAATGATTGTTGAAAAAGATGGATGTTATTTCTAACTTTAATTAAAACTTAATAAGAAAAGAAATTGAAAAAAGATATTTCAAACGGAAATCCGGATAAAGAAAATTACATATACGATGATCAGGATGAAGTTTATCTTGACTCCGAAGAGTCTGGGGACAATACTCTTGAATCGTTAACTCCTTCAGAACTTGCAAAGAGAAAGGCAGACTTCGAAGCCGAAGCTATACCTCATATGAAATTGCTTTATAACTATGCTTTGAGAATGACTAATAACCAGCTTGAAGCAGATGATCTGCTTCAGGATACATATCTGCGAGCTTTCAGGTTTTTTCATAAGTTTGAAAAAGGAACTAACTGTAAGGCATGGTTGTTCCGAATTATGAAGAATTGCTTCATTAACAAGTATCGTAAAAACAGAAAAGAGCCGTCGAAGGTTGACTATGAAGATGTTCAGAATTTTTACGATTCCATAAGAGATGATGTTACAGACCCAAACGATCTGGAATATAAAGTATTCAGTAACCTCCTTGATGATGATGTCATAAATGCGTTAAACTCACTTCCGGATGACTACAAAACAGTGGTCATCCTGTGTGATCTGGAAGGACTTAGTTATGAAGAGATTGCGGAATTTTTAAATGTGCCCATAGGAACTGTGAGAAGCAGACTCCACAGAGGTCGGAAAATTCTTCAAAGGAAATTACAGGATTATGCTAAATCCAGAGGTTATGTGGTTGAAAGTTTATAAAAAGTAAATAAATATTACGACAAATAGCAGTGAAATCCAAATTATTAAATAAAAATAAAAGTGTAACGTGCCTAGGGAGAAAAATTATACAACCTTCAACATTGATGAATTAATAACAGCATACATAGATAATCAGATACCCAACGCTGAACTCAAGTCTCAGATAGAAAAGCTAATTAACAGTGATGAAACCATCAGAAAAAAATATCTCTGTGAACTTCTTTTAAAAAACTATTTAAGGGAAAAACTCCCTATGCATGATCCACCAGCCCGATTAGCTTTTCAGATGTATGAACCTTCCGTTGAAAGATCTTCAAATTTTGTTTTACATCAAAAAGCGCAATCTGCCCCAAGAGTCCAATATCCGACATTTACGGAAAATTTAATGAGTACTGTCAAAAGGAAATTTTTAGGTGTACCCGTTTACGG
>JAOADS010000170.1 GCA_026417195.1 Ignavibacteria bacterium
GAAGCACACTCCTCAGGCTGAAGTTGTGCATAACAGCCGGTCACTATGACATAGGTATTAGGGTTATTTCTTATTATTCTCCTGATTATCTGGCGGCATTCCCTGTCTGCATTATCTGTAACAGAACAGGTATTTAAAACAAAAATATCAGACTTCTCTCCAAAGTTCTTAATTTCAAAACCTTTCTCACGGAACCTCCCTTCAAGAGTTGAGGTCTCTGCATAATTAAGCTTACAGCCCAAAGTATGTAACGTTACAGTTTTAGCTGACATATACTACAAGCTTAGCTCTTTTTTTATTAAAATTTAAGGTTTTTATTTATCCCCTCTCTTAAAAGTTAATTCAAAAAACTCTGATTCTATCTCACCGCTAAAGGCATTTACTAAAAAATTCTTCACCTTTCCATTCGCAGAATCTGAAAAGTAATAATTCTCATCTTCTGTAATTAATGCTCTGTACGATACGTTTAATCTCGTAACTTCTTTCTGTATGCGGCATAGATTATGAAGATACATATCTGCATAAATTTCCTTCTCCTCACCTGAATTTAAAATTATAAAATCTTCTATCGTTCTTAACTTCACCGGATTGAAAACAGAATGAGGACTGATTGACAATTTCCAGCAACTGTCTGTGGCGTAAAATGTTGCCTTATTAAGAAAAATTATTGTGCTGTCAGAAAGATTTCTTATAGTATAAAAAATTCTGATTGGTTTATTTAAATCAGTGATGATGTAACTATCCGCCCTAACTTCAGCAGTAAGTGACTGATCATAGGATTTACTGACGTAAATAAAAAGAACTATGGTAATAATTTTCACCAAACGACTGTCCTTTCAGGTTTTTCCCTTGAGCAGAAAACTCCTTATGTTATTGCATGTATCATCAATCATTGCCTCTATTGCCTCACGGGTATGACTGGACTTATGTGGGGAAAGTATTACATTTTTCAGTTCCCAGAATGGATAAGTAGATGGCATAATGTTTTCTTCGCCTTTTTTGGGATATCTATACCATACATCTATTGCAGCACCTTTGAGGATTCCTTTACTGAGCGCTTTATACAAAGCTTCCTAATTCACGGTTGAACCTCTTCCGACATTAACCAGATATTTATCCTTCATATTCAAAAGCCGTTTGCTGTTAATCATGTCTTTTGTCTGGTCTGTCTCCGGCAGACAGATAAAAATCAGTTCCGATTCAGCAATAACCCTATCAATGTCATCTGTGATTTCAGCATATTCACAGTCCACTCTGCTTCTTCTGAAGCCCAATACCTTACAGTCAAAAGTCTTTAATATCCGCGCTATATTAAAACCTATATTTCCATAACCAATAATGCCGCATTTCATTTTATATATACTTCTCCAGAGGTTCTCTTCGTAAAGAAGTCGTTTCCAGTGTCCAAGTCTCAGTTCTTCATCAAACTCAAGAACCCTGCCAAGCAGACAAAATGCAAGCGTAACTGCTCTTTCAGCTACATAGGGAGCATTTGCATGAGTATTGAATATAGGTATATTCCTTTTTCTTATCATTTCCAGAGGAAACGTATTTAACCCTGTAAACGGAATAAATATTGCTTTAAGATTTCCGGCAGCATCTACTTCTTCTTCAGTTAGTCTGCCACATACTACCGCATCAGCAAGTGGAAGATATTTCATTCTCTCGGAACTTTCAGTAACATGAATAAAATCACAATGAGGAAAGTCTCTCCGGAGCACTTCATACTCTTTCAGCCAGTAATCATTGAACCTGTTAAGGAAAAGAATTTTCATTAATTAAGATTTAAACTTAAACAGGAAAGGATAATCCGTGAAGTCAATCTCTCTGACCTGCCAGTACCTCGTCGCTTACAAGATAAAATCTTGAAATCTGTGCCTGAAACCTGGAACCATCCTTAAGTATAAAGGTATAACTTCCCTCCATGGTTCCCCAGTTAGAATTAAGCTGGCAGAAACTGCGGTATTCAAAGCTTTCACCCGGATTAAGTTCTGGTGTATATCCGACAACTCCGCTGCCTTCAACTATTTCCTCCTCACCTTCGGAATTAATAATAATCCACTTCCTTGAAATAAGCTTAACCCACTCGGAACCATCATTGGTTATCATAACCCTGTATGAAAATGAAAAAATACCTGTTCCCGGATCTGATTGTTCGGGAATATATTCAGGAAATACCTGAATCTTAATACCGTTTGTGATTGTCTCTGAACCTAATTTCATAACAAAAGATTTTATGAATATTTAAATTCTTCCTCATGTTCCTGTGAAACATCTCTTCCGTTGAAATTAATTCTTTCTCCTATCTGCTGACGCCACATAGCATAATATAAACCTTTCATCTCTAATAGTTCATCATGAGTACCTCTTTCAACAATTTTACCCCTTTCAAGAACATAGATTACGTCTGAATGCATAATTGTTGAAAGCCTGTGGGCGATTAGTATGGTAATGTGCTCAGACTTACTTGAAATCTCCCTGATTGTTTTCTCTATCTCCTCTTCTGTTAATGAGTCAAGCGATGAAGTAGCTTCATCAAAAATAAGTAGTCTTGGTTTCCTAAGCAATGCCCTGGCTATTGAAAGTCTCTGTTTTTCCCCTCCTGAAACTTTTATCCCGCCTTCACCAATCATGGTATCAATACCGTTTTCAGCCCTCTGAAGAAGTGAACCACAGGCAGCTTTATTCAGGGCATCCATGATCTCTTCATCACTTGCATCCGGATTAACGAAAAGAAGATTTTCTTTTATCGTGCCTGCAAAAAGCTGAGTGTCCTGAGTTACAAATCCGATCTGTTTTCTTAAAACATCAAAATCTATATCGCTTTCTTTTATTCCGTTGTAAAAAATATTACCTTCAACAGGTCTGTAAAGTCCTGCAAGCAATTTTACAAGAGTTGTTTTCCCAGAACCTGAAGGACCGACAAATGCAATTGTTTCCCCTAACGATGTTTTAAATGAGATATTGTCCAGTGCTCTGCTTTTTCCGCTTTGATGTTTAAAAGAAACGTTAAGGAATTCAAGGGTATGTATATCACCAATGTTAACAGGGTTCTCAGGCTTTCTCTCCGGCGGCGAACATATGATTCCCTTGAAGTTATTGAGTGAGACTTCCGTCTCACGATATATGTTAATAACGTTCCCTAATTCCTGAAGAGGTCCGAAAATAAAAAATGAATAAACATAAAGTGAAAAAAATTCTCCCGGAGTGATTACTTTGGAGAAAATCAGATACATCATTACAAAAAGTATGCTTGTCCTCAGAAAATTAACAAGTGTTCCCTGAATGAAGCTCAGGGTTCTCACATACTTTACTTTCCTTAACTCCAGACTTAATATTTTATCTGTTGTTGAATTAAGTCTGTTAATTTCCTGACCAGCAAGCCCGAGACTTTTAACAAGCTCAATATTCCTCAGAGACTCCGTTGTGGCTCCTGCAAGAGAAGTTGTTTCGTTTACTATATTCTTCTGTATCCTTTTAATCCTCTTGCTTAGCTGGGAACTTACCCATGCAATTAAAGGCGTAGTTAGAACATATATCGGAAAAATTATCCAGTGAATTGTAAATGAATATACAGTAACAAATATTATCCCAACAAGTGTTGTAAAAAGTATGTTAACTGAAACTGTAATCAGTTTCTCAACGTCAGTTCTTGCTTTCTGAAGAATTTCAAGTGTTTCCCCTGATCTTTTATCTTCAAATTTTTCAAAAGGCAGCTCAAGCGAATGTCTTATCCCGTCAGCATATATTTTAGCTCCTAATTTCTGGGTTATAAGGCTTATGTAATAATCCTGAAAATTTCTTGCAAGTCTTGATATAAAAGCTGCTGCAATTCCAATTAAAAGCAGGAAACCAACACCTTTGAAAAATTCACTGCTTGTGTATTTGTCAAATTTAGTAGCGTAATCATCTATAATAAATCTTAGAATAATCGGATCAAGAAGCGAGAAAATCTGATTTACAGATGCAAGCAGGAGTGTGAGAAAAACTAACCAGCGGTATTCCCTCAGATATCTGAGAAGTAGCTTCATTTTATGTTACAATGTTAATAATTAAATCTATCTGATAAAAGGAAGGAAAATAAATTGGATATCTCTGAAATTGAGTGGTACTTATGCCAATGACCCGAACTCAGATATAATTATTTTTTTCATATCAATATATTTTCTTTTACCACAGAGAACACAGAGGATCTTTCTCTGCATCCTCTCCGCGAACTCCGCAGTTTTATATATTTTTTACCGCAGAGAACGCAGAGGTTATGTTATTTCTTCTAACGCAGAGAACGCAGAGGGATTTTTCTATCCGAGTCTTCTCCGCGAACTCCGCGTTAATGTCC
>JAOADS010000016.1 GCA_026417195.1 Ignavibacteria bacterium
GTATCAGATAGCAGAATCCTTGCAACAGCTATGTATTTCTTTATATGGCAGATACCTCACTTCTGGCTACTTCTGATGATATATGGAGATGATTACGAAAAAGCTGGATTTCCTACTTTAAGGTCTTTATTTACAGATGAACAGCTTAGAAGGATTACTTTTATGTGGTTAGTAGCAAATACAATTACTGCTCTTTCATTGCTTATGTTCATAAAACTAAACTATGAATTAAGTTTTTATGTATTACTGCTGAATGTGTTTTGGATGATTTATGTTTCCGTTAACTTTTTCCGTTTAGATTTAACTAATTATGAAATCAGAAAGACATTTATTTCCCTGAATTTTTTCACTTTGATTTTAGTTACTACAATATCTCTGGATAAATTAATCAGTTTGCTATAAATGAATTTTTTCGATCAGTTAGTAATACCAGCTTCTGAAAACCATATTATGGTTCTCAGGTATATGCTTATAATATCTTTGCTACTTTTTGTACCATATGTCTGCATGGTTTTCGGAGGAATATTTCTCTCAACTTTTTTCAACAGGAAAGCCGGAAACCTTTACTCACGTTTTGCCAAAGATGTAATTGAGAAACTTACAATAACTCCCAAGGCGGAGTTTGCATTAGGTATAGTTCCGGCTCTTTCAGCGCTCTTTGCTTATGCCCAGCTTTTATATATGTCTGAAACCATAGCTGTAAGTGTTCTCAGTTTAGCTGTGGTTATATTCACTGCTGCATTTATTTTTATATATCGTTACAGAAATACTTTTAAACTTGAGAGAGTACTCTCAGCTTACAGGAAGCTGAGCGGAGATAAAGTATCAGAAAATAACGACTCCGAACTCCGGGAAATTAAGGACTTTGAAAGTTCTCTTTCGGAAATTAACCGTAGTTCCGGCACATATGGCAAATATTTGCTTCTTACAGCAATTTATTTATTTGTAGGTACAACAGCACTTGCTTCAAGCCCACATAAGTGGCTACATGTAGGGAATATTCTCCAGATAATATTTTCATGGCAGACTTTATTTAATTTTCTGTGTTTCACATCTCTTTCAGCTATAGTTACCGGTGCTGCAGTTATGTTTTATTTTTTCAGCTGGAACGGCGGAATAAAGGATATGGATGATGAGTACTCAGCATTTGTTAAATCAATTGCCGGGAAACTGGCTTTTTGGGGCACAGTATTTTTCCCTGTTACGTTGATAGTCAGCTATCTTTACCTGCCCTCTGAGGCTCAGTCACCAGGTGTTTTTTATTTTATAGTACTTGTAATGCTGGTGCTTTTGGTAACCGGTAATTTCATTTATTCTACTGTAAAAACTTCAAGCACACAGTTTGTTACACTGATTTTTATGATGATAATCCTTCTCGTAGCTGTTAATATAGGTAAGGATCAGCTAGCTTTCTCAAATGCGGTTAAAGTCAACGTAAAGGAAATTACTGTCAAAGCAGAGGAGAAAGAGAAGGAACTCAAAGGCAAGCTTATGCAGTCTTCAGGAATTAATGTTGAAGAAATATTCAATCAGAAATGCGTGGCCTGTCACAAGTTTGATCAGAGAGTAGTTGGTCCGCCTTATGATCAGGTTGTTCCCAAATATAACGGTGATGTACAGAAACTGGCTGAATTTATATATAATCCTCAGAAAATAGATCCTGCATATCCACCAATGCCAAATCAGGGCTTGAAAAAGAAGGAAGCTTCTGCTATGGCTCAGTGGCTCATTGAAAAAGTGTCTAAAAAGTAACTTTTAAAATTTTCTGTTCCTGTAAGAGGTGATCGTGAGAGATATTATGAGCAGGCTACCGCATAAGACGAAAAAGTAATATAACACCACAGCCGCCGCAAGTAAAAAACGGTTTTCATAAAATATTTCATATTGTTTCTCTAATAAGTTTATCACTTTCTCCTTCAGTACGAACTTCCTTTTTGAATAAGTTTTCTCCTTTAAGAACCTGTCGTTATATGCTATGTTGTTTCTATCCAGTATTTCAGTTAGCTCATTTATATGGATTGCATTGTTTATTGAGTCACCATAAAAGAAGGTATTCACTCCTATAACCTTTCCCTCCTGATTAAGTAAAGGTCCTCCAGAATTGCCCGGTTTTATGACCGCAGTATGCTGAATTACAAGTCCCTCGTGCATATATTCTTTGTCCGATTTATAAAACCACGTATCGGTATCTACTTTCCTGATCCTTCCCACTGTCATTTTAAAGTAATCAACATTCATTTCTTCGTCTGTTGGATTGCCAATGGAGTAAACAACTGAGTTCTCTCTTATATCACTTGCGGTGAGTTCAAGGTAGTGTTCAGATTCCTCTCTGGTTTCAAGAATTGCAAGGTCATTTATTTTATATTCTGCTATTATTTTCCTTAGCCTAAATTTTCTTTTGTCATTCATTTCTATAAATGCCGTTTTAATGTCAAGGTCATAAGTGACGTGGTAATTAGTGATAAATATGTTTGGATTTATAAAGAAACCGCTTGCAACTGAGCCTTTTTTGTCTGTAATGAGACCAACTGCAGATACACATTTTGAATAGACATTTTGTGATATTGGAGGTTTAGGGTCATTTACTCCTGAAGAGAGAAAGGAAATAATTAATATCTGAGTTAAAAAAAGTTTCAAGCGAGAATATGTACTGATTTTATTTAAATCTTTTTCCGGTTCGGTTATTTTTCAGGATAAAATTTTGCTTAAACTCACAAAATGTGTTTAAATTATATTCAGTAGTCTCAATCTGAAACGTTTAAAAAAATCACACTTCTCCGTATTAATATTTATCCTATAATTTCAAAGCCGGTATATTTTTGCAAAACCTTCGGGATTATTACTTTTCCCTCAGGTGTCTGATTTGATTCGATAAGCGATACATAAAGTCTTGAAGTTGCCAGTCCGCTTCCGTTCAGTATATGAACGAATTCAGTTTTTCCCTCACTTCTTGTTCTTATCATAGCTCTTCTAGACTGAAAATCGGTACAGTTGCTTACACTGGAAGCTTCAAGCCATTTGTTTTCAGCCGGTGACCAGACTTCAATGTCATATTGCTTTGCAGCTGCAAATCCCATATCACCCGTACAGACTGATACAACTCTGTAATGCATATTGAGGTCCTCAAGTATTCCGCAGGCATGGGAAAGCATTTCTTCCATCTCTTGATATGAATCATCAGCTTTACAGAAATTGATAAGTTCTACTTTATTGAACTGATGGACTCTCAGAAACCCTTTTGTTTCCTTTCCATAGCTTCCAGCCTCACGCCTGAAACAAGCTGTGTATCCGCAATATTTCAGAGGTAATTTTTTCTCATCTATTATTTCATTCTTGTGAATACTGATGATAGGTACTTCAGCAGTCGGCACCAGAAACATATCATCAGGTTCTGTTCTATACATATCTTCCTCAAATTTCGGAACTTTTTCAGCAGATTCCATAGAATTACGGTTCACCAGAAAGGGAACAAAAACCTCAGTGTATCCGTTTTCCTTGTGTTTGTCAAGCATATAATTAATTAACGCTCTTTCAAGAACTGCGCCTTTGCCTTTGTAAAATGGAAATCCGCTTCCTGAAATTTTGGCTCCAACTGAGAAGTCAAGTATGTCAAGCTTCTTTCCAAGTTCTATATGATCCAGAAATCTGAAATCACCGGACGGTTTTTCCCCGTAAATTTTTATCTGAACGTTTTCTTCCGCTGTTTTTCCGACCGGGACTGAATCATGCTGGATGTTTGGAATGTCCCTGAGTATATTATCGATTTCAGTTTCAATGTTTTTCAGATCCTCATCAAGTTTCTTGATGTTATCTGAAACTTTTTTCATTTCTGAAATTTTTTCAGATGCATCCATACCTTGTTTTTTCAGGTTTGCAATTTCTTCAGATACTCTGTTTCTAAGATTTTTTAAGCTTTCTGTTTCCGATATCAGTTTTCTTCTTTTCTCATCATGTAAGATCAAAACATCTGCATAGTCTGTTTGCAAACCTCTTTGCACAAGTTTGTTTTTTACCTCCGTTATGTTCTCTCTGATAAATTTTAAATCAAGCATGATGTTTTAATTTATTTGTTCTAACTGAAATTTTAGTAATTGAAGTCCTTCAGTAACGTTTAGTGGTTTGATGCCGAGTTCGGTCTGTGCTTTAAGTAACACAAAAGATGAATTCATTGGTCTTTCTGCTGCCTGGTTGAGTTCGTTGGTTTTTATTGGTACGATCAGATTTTCGTCAAATTTAAATATTTCTGCTAATCTCACTGCAAAGTCATATCTGCTAAGGTATTCGCTTCCGCTTATGTGATATATTCCGGTTTTATTCAGATTAACTATTTTCACAAGTGCCCATGCAAGATCGTCTACAATCGTTGGCATTCCAAACTGATCGTCAACTATTTTAATCTGCCTGCCTTTTTCCAGCATGTCAATTATCCACAGAGCAAAGTTTAGCCTTATGTTTTTGCCGGTTCCGTAAAGTATCATGGTTCTTACTATAACGTAATCAATTCCACTTGATATAAGTGCATTTTCAGCAGCTAATTTGCTTTTCCCGTAGTAACTAAGGGGATTTGGTTTGGAATCCTCCGTGTAATTTCCGGTTTTGCCGTCGAAAATATAATCTGTTGATATTTGAATTATTCTGCAATTATTTATTCTTGATGCTATAATCAGGTTTTTAACTGCGTCAGCATTAACCTTCCAGCTAAGTTCTCTTTCTGTTTCACAGGCATCAACGTTTGTGAAGGCAGCAGTGTTGATTATAATATCCGGATTGTATTTTCTCACAGCATCTTTAACAGATTCCTTTGAGGTTATATCCATACTGAAATATTCAAAATCACGGGAAATTTCAGGCTGATGATGGATGTCAGTTAATATGAGTGTATGGGTAGTCTCGTTACGGAAAATTTCACATACTTTCTGTCCAAGCAGACCATTTGCTCCGGTTAGCAATATTTTTTTTTCATTCATTTACCCGGTTCAGATATTTAAGTTTTTCAACACCGTCGAGGGTAACGTTCATCGCTGCAGCTTTTATTGCATATTCCATACTTTTGTGGTAATTAAATCCGTTTTTAAGATTACTGTAAAAAAAAGCAGATGCAAACACATCTCCGCATCCGGTTGAATCTGTAAATTTTTCAGGACTTAGGGGGCTAAAATCTTTTTTCCCTTCATCGGTATAAATTGTTGCTCCGTATTTACCTTTAGTTATTACCACAGTCTTACATAAGGATTTATTTCTTATTTCCCTGACTATTTCTTCTTCTTGAGAATTACTGCCTGTTATCACAGAAAGTTCTGCTTCGTTCATCTGAACAGAGTCTGAGCAGTTACACCACTCTTCCCAGTTATCAAGTGCATGTCTTGTTCTTATACCGTCTTTGTGCGTTTTCATTACCAGATTATGTATATCAGTGTGTATGTAAGCTCTGAATTTCTCACGTAGGGTTTTAAAGGCTTTAAGCGTTATATCAGAGCCGGATACAAAGTTTACGAGTACACCATCAAAGTTATTGAAATCAATTTCACCTATCTCTCTTTCAAGGGCTGGAGCTGCTTCTGTTGAAATTTCTTCCCTATCGTAAGTATTGAAATTATCTTTCGCAGAGGGATTAATTTCTTTATAGTATAAATGAACTATCCTTGTTTTATGTTTACATCTGAAAACAAAATCTGTCCTGATGTTTGGGAAATTTGACAAAAACTCAGTAAAATAGGAGTATTCATCTTCCCCTAAATTGAAAATCGGATAAACCATAGCTTTTTCTGCAATAACAGAAAGTGAAATAACCGAATACATTATACCACCGAGTTGCTTCTTTGAAGAGTTGGTTCCTCTGTGGATATAATCAATGCATGGTTCGCCAATAACCGCTAAGTTCAATTTTTTTTATTTGCAAATATATTTAAAGTGTTCTGCTTATTATAGTCATAATTTTTTCAATATAAATAAATATGATTTTTTTTTAGTTTTGGTAAATGTATTTTTTATTTTATCTGATTTTCAGATTATTTGAATTTTTTATCCCGGTTTTCAGCAGAGGCTTTATAAGAAAACTTTTGGGGATTCAGTCTTTGATATTTTTCTATCTTATGCCTTTCAGGAAAAAGGTAGCATTGTGTAATCTTAAGTTAGCATTTCCGGAAAAATCTGAAGAAGAAATATTAAAAATTATTAAAGAGTGCTACTATAATGTTCTTATTGTCATCAGTGAATTTTTTACTCTCAGAAGATACAAGAAGTCAGATTTTGAAAAGATTATATGCCTGACTAATCCAGAGTTAATACGGGAAAAACTTTCCTACGGCAGAGGTTTGATTTTGTTAAGCGCCCATTACGGTAATTGGGAACTTACGGCTTACGGAGTAAGTCTTCTCTGTGAAACACCTTTTAATGTTGTTGTAAAAAAACAAACTAATCACCGCATTGACAGAGAGATAAATCTGATTAGGTCTTCAGGGGGTAACAAAATGATAGAAATGACAGAAGTTAGGCACATGCTGAAGTGTTTAACACAAGGAGAAATTCTGGCTATGCTCGGAGATCAGTCGTCACCTGAAGGTAATGTTAAGGTTAAATTCTTCGGTTATGATGTTCCATTTTATGAAGGACCTGCGAGATTAGCAATGAAAAACAAGACACCTATTCTTTTCGGATTATCGGAGCCATGTGATGATTTGACATACAAGGTTACACTTAAGGAAATTAATTTATTTACGGAAGGCAGCACGGAGGAAAACATCAGACATATTATACAACAATATGCTGAAATGCTTGAATTCCATATAAGAAAAAATCCTCCTCAGTGGCTCTGGTTTCACAGAAGGTTTAAATCTTTAATTCAATACTGAATTGAAATCAATCTCGCGCATACTGGTTATTCAGACGGCGTATTTAGGAGACGTTGTACTTTCCTTACCGATGATACAGACTATCAAAAACCATTTGACTGAAGCTGAGATAGATTATCTTTGCATTCCTGCAACTTCCGGTGTTTTGAAGAATAATCCTAATATAAGGGATGTGATAATTTATGACAAAAAAGATTCTGACCAGATAGATAAATTCATAGAAGTTCTCTCTCAGATAAGGGAACGTAATTATGATGTTGTAATATCTCCCCATAGATCAGCCAGAAGTGCCCTGCTAAGCTATTATTCAGAGGCAAGAATAAGAATAGGATTTGACAGAAATTCCCTGTCTTTTCTTTACACAGATAAAGTTAATTATAAAGTTAACCAGCATGAAATAGTTCGCAATAATAATCTGGCGGAGCTTTTACTCGGGAAGTATGCAGGAATAAGCAATATCCAATCACATCAGAAAGCAGAAATTTTCCCTTCTGATACAGACCGCGACTATGTTCAAGGTATTTTACAACATAAAAATTTTATTGTTCTGGCTCCGTGTTCTAAATGGTTTACCAAGCAACTTACACCTGAAAAAAGTGCGGAATTAATATCTAAACTGCAGCAAGAAGGCTTTAATGTTGTATTAATAGGCTCTGAGGATGATGTCAGTTATTCAGGGGAACTTGAGAAAATTACTGATAATAGGTTTCTTAATTTATCAGGTAAACTCAGTCCTTTACAGGCATACTATACAATATCAATTTCAGAAGCACTGATAACAGTCGATTCTGCTTCCCAGCATCTTGGTGCAGCTGCAGGTGTACCGATTATACTGATTTACGGTTCAACTGACAGATCTTTTGGATTTTATCCGCTGACCGGAGAATACAGAATATGTGAAGTACAACTTGAATGCAGACCTTGTACTGATCATGGCAGAATGAGCTGTCCGGAGAAACATTTCAGATGTGTTAATGAGATTTCAGCTGATTATATAATTAA
This sequence comes from Ignavibacteria bacterium, assembly GCA_026417195.1. GTDB lineage: Bacteria > Bacteroidota > Ignavibacteria > Tepidaquicellales > OLB5 > JAOADS01. Next base: position 7,854 of record JAOADS010000016.1, read on the forward strand.
ATTGCTGAGAGAAATAAAAATAAACAAATGAGAGAGCTGTTACACTCTTTCAAGTTCTTTTTTAAGGAATTTAGCTGTATAGGATATATTCAGGTAATTTTCAACAAGTTCCTCAGGTGTTCCGCATGCTATGATCTCTCCACCTGCATCGCCGCCTTCAGGTCCGAGATCAATTATCCAGTCAGCAGTTTTAATCACATCAAGATTATGTTCAATTACAATTACTGTGTTGCCCTTATCAGCAAGCTGATTTAAAACCTTAAGCAGCATTTTGATATCCTCAAAGTGAAGACCGGTTGTAGGTTCATCCAGTATGTAAACAGTTTTACCTGTCTGGACCTTGGATAATTCTGCTGAGAGCTTCACCCTTTGGGCTTCACCTCCTGAAAGAGTTACAGATGACTGACCCAGCCTGATGTATCCAAGTCCTACATCATGGAGAGTACTTAATTTTCTTTTGATTGAAGGTTGTGCCTCAAAGAAATGAAGGGCTTCTTCTACTGTCATCTCAAGAACATCTGAAATGTTTTTACTCTTGTAACGCACTTCAAGTGTTTCCCTGTTATATCTTCTACCTCTGCATGAATCACATGTTACATAGACATCGGGAAGGAAATTCATTTCAATTCTTTTCAGACCAGCTCCTTCACAATCTTCACATCTGCCTCCCTTGACATTGAAACTGAATCGTCCTACTTTATAACCCCTTATTTTAGCTTCGGGAAGTGATGCAAATAAATCTCTTATGAAGGTAAATAATCCAGTATAGGTAGCCGGATTACTTCTTGGAGTTCTTCCAATTGGAGACTGGTCAACCTCTATTACTTTATTTATATATTTCAGACCCTCTATTTTATCATAAGGTAGCGGGGGTTCCGGTGTTTTATAAAACTTTCTTGAAAGAATTCTATATAAAGTTTCGTTAATTAAAGAAGATTTTCCTGAGCCGCTAACACCTGTGATGCAAATAAATTTACCGAGAGGGATTTGAAGTGTTACATTCTTCAGATTATTTCCTCTGGCTCCGTGGAGAATTATTTTTTTACCATTTCCTTTTCTTCTTTTTTCAGGTATTTCAATTTTTTTCTTTCCTGTGAGGTAGAGTGATGTTAAGGATTGTCCATTTAATTCAGCTGGATTTCCAAACCCAACAACTCTTCCACCGTGTTCACCGGCACCCGGCCCCAGATCAATTATGTGATCACATTCCTCCATCATCTGTCTATCGTGTTCAACGACAATTACTGTGTTTCCTATGTCCCTCAGGTTTTTAAGAGAATCAATGAGCATTCCGTTATCTCTTTGATGAAGTCCGATACTTGGTTCATCCAATATGTATAAAACTCCTCTGAGCTGCGAGCCGATTTGTGTGGCAAGTTTGATTCTCTGTGCTTCTCCGCCGGACAAAGTTCTGGCATTTCTTTCAAGTGTAAGATAGTCAAGTCCGACATTTAACAGAAAATCAAGACGCATTTTTATTTCCTTGAGTATCTGTTCAGCTATTATTTTCTGTTTATGTGAGAATATAAGTTTGTTAAATAAGCTTCTGGCTTCTTTTATTGTTAAAGTTGTTAGTTCGAAAATATTCCTGTTACCTTCAGAAGTATTAATATAAACGTGCAGACTTGACTGCTTTAGTTTTCCACCTTTACACAGCTGGCATGGTTCTGACGTCATAAAACTTTCAGCCCAGGCTGATATATATTCCGATGTTTCATTATTATAATAATCAAGTATTATCTTTTTTATTCCGGGAAATCTATAGCTATAATTTCTAGTAATTCCCTTGGAATCTGTATATGTATATTTTCTCTTTTCATCTTCACCTTCAAAGATTATCTTTCTTTGTGACGGACTGAGTTTTTTCAAAGGTATGCTGAAATCCAAATCCCATGATTCAAATAATTGTTTCAGGACATTGAAAGTCCAGTTAGACCTAGGTTTGCCGAAAGGGGCTATTCCACCCTCAGATATACTCATTTCCCAGTCTGGAATCAGGAGATTTTCGTTAAGACTTTTCTTTACGCCTAATCCCAGACATTCGGAGCACCAGCCGTAAGGAGAGTTAAAGGAAAATGAATTCGGAGCGGGCTCATCGAAACCAATATGACAGTCTGGACATGCGAGTTTCTCACTGAAAAGTATATCATCTTCTGTGTCAGAGTCTGAAGTGCTCACTATTACGATCCCGCTTCCAAATCTCAGGGCTGTTTCTAGAGATTCGCTAAGTCTAACAGTTGAAGCCTTGGTAACCATAATCCTGTCGATGACTATCTCAATATTGTGGATCTTGTAGCGGTCGAGTTTCATTCCGGGCACTATCTCGCGTATAATACCGTCAACCCTTACCTTATTGAAACCATAGCTTTCTATCTCTTCAAATAATTCTCTGTAGTGTCCTTTCCGTGCTTTTATAACCGGAGCAAGTATGTTTATCCTTTTCCCGTCGAAATTATCTCTTATATTATCTGTTATTTGGGTTAGAGTTTGCCTCTGAACAGGTTTGCCGCAGTTTGTGCAATGCTGAATTCCACATTTTGCGAAAAGTAGTCTGAGGAAATCATATATCTCCGTAACAGTTCCAACGGTTGATCGGGGGTTATGTGATATGGTTTTCTGTTCTATTGAAACTGCTGGCGATAATCCTTCAATTTTGTCAACGTCCGGTCTTTCTATTCCTCCTATAAACTGCCTTGCATAAGCAGATAATGTTTCCACATATCTTCTTTGCCCTTCAGCATATATTGTGTCGAAAGCTAACGAAGATTTTCCTGAACCTGATATTCCGGTTATTACTATAAATTTGTTTCTTGGTATTTCAAGGTCAACATTTTTGAGATTGTGAACCCTTGCACCCTGAACAGATATTTTTTGCAGAAATGACATTTTAAATAACTTCTAAGTTAATTTAAATTCTTCGGAGTTGAAATGATTAATTAAGGTTTTAAGTAATTCAGGAGAATTATTAAGTTCGCAAAATTTATTCACGAAACTTATTGTTATAACAGCAAATTAAGCAAATACATTATCAAAAAACTTGCATTTACTTTATTTTACTATTATATTTACATTTAGAGATTTTATATAAACAAAAATTTTAATAATAATGTCTAATTATATTAAATATATAGTGGTTTTACTTCCAAGTTTCCTATTTCTAAATTGTTCTAAAGATGACCCTGAAACTAATAAAACAAGTTTTCAGATACTTGCAGATAAGGAAAAGGAGCTGAATGACAGGGAAGCAAGATTAAAACTTAAGGAAATTGAACTGGAAGAAAGGGAAAGGAAGCTTGGATATAAAAACAGTGAGTCCGGAGATTCAGCAGATGAAGAAGGAAAAAATCTGGAGGTTTCAGAGCAAACAGCAGATAGTATGAAAGTCAGAGAAAGCATAAGAAAGAAAGAAGTAAAGAAAGAAATACAGAAAGAAATTAGCAAACGTTTTGAGAATCCGGCCGGTACAGTTAAGGATTATTATGAATATATTCAAAGGGGAATCAATGAGGAAGGAAGTTTTGACTCCAATATGAAAAAAGCTCAGAGATATTTTCCTTCGAGAACAGTTGATAAGTTAAAAAGCGGTTACAGAAATACAAAACAGTTTACTGTTATAAGCGAACCAAAAGTTATCAGTCAGAAAGAAAATAAAGCAGTTGTTGTTGCAAAGGTAAGACAGACTCAAATATTGAAAAAAGACGGAAATGAAAAAGAGATTACTAAAGACCTTAGAGTAACATATAATCTGCGTGCTGATCAGAATGGGGAATGGGTGATAGTTAGTAATTCTGTTAAAGAAGAATAATATCAGATTTATATTTTATATTCTCCGTATAGGGTAGCCCGCTTCGGCGGGCTACTCTGTTTATGGGGAGTTTGTTTTTATAAATTCTGTTAATATTGTTTACTTGTAAAAAATTAAAAGGAGGTGTAAAATGATTTTTCTTATCATATTCCTTTTCATTATTGCAGTAATATTGAATCAACTTAAGAAGGGCACTGTTAATGCACAAACTGCCAAGCTATTTGGCATTATGCGTAATGCAGCCTTCATTGGTATAATTGTTGCTTTGATTTTCTCAAGCGTTGTTCAGGTAGGTCCCGGACAGGTGGGAGTTCAGATCCTTTTCGGAAGTGTTCAGGATAATATTCTTCACAGCGGACTGAATTTTGTTAATCCTTTAATCACTGTAGAAGAGATGGATATTAAGACTCAGGCATATACAATGAGTGGTGTTCAGGATGAAAACGGAAAAGAAGATGATGACGCAATTTCAACGCTTTCGAGTGACGGTCTTACAATAAGACTAGACGTGACTATATGGTACAGGCTTAATGCAACTGATGCACCTCAGGTTTACAGGACTATAGGTACAGATTATGCAGAAAAAATAGTCAGACCAGCTATAAGAACAGCCTTAAGGGATGTGTCAGTAGCTTTTTCAGCAACAGATATATATTCACAGAAGAGAGAGGATTTTGTAAGAGACGTAACCAAGAATCTTGAAGATGCCTTTTCAGGCAGAGGGATTATATTAGAGAGAGTCCTCCTGCGTAATGTGGAACTTCCCGAGAAAGTTCGTGCAGCAATAGATGAGAAAATTGCGGCTGAACAGAAAGCCCAGCAGATGGTATATATACTTCAGAAAGAAAGACAGGAAGCTGAAAGGAAAAGGGTTGAAGCTCAGGGTATAGCTGACTATAACAGAATAGTATCACAGAGCATCAATGATCAGGTTTTACAGCTTAAGGGAATAGAAGCAACTCTTGAACTTGGAAGAAGTACAAATTCAAAAATGGTTATCATGAACGGGAAGAATATGCCTCTTATATTCGGAACAGGGGGTTTTTGATGAAAGGTGTTCCGTTAAATGAAGAACTGTATGAATATATAGTTAATACCTTTGTTACAGAAGACGATGTTTTAAAGAGCGTTACCAATGAAGCAGAGAAGAAAAATATACCATTGATACAGGTTTCTCCTGAGAATGGAAAGTTCCTTTTTATACTCCTTAAAATGATAAAGGCTAGATCAGTGTTAGAAATAGGAACACTTACAGGCTATAGCGCTATCTGGATGGCAAGAGCTTTACCTGATAACGGGAAGTTGATTACACTGGAAGTTAGTAAAGAACATGCCAGAGAAGCCAGAGAAAATTTCAGGAAAGCTAAGTTAGATAAAATAATTACACTAATTGAGGGTGAAGCTATGGAAAGTCTTGAGAAACTTGGAAATGAAAGATTTGATTTTGTATTTATAGATGCTGATAAGGAGAATTCTCTAAATTATTATGAGAAGGTATTCAATTTAGTTAATCCGGGAGGAATTATAGCAACAGATAATACATTAAGAGACGGGAAAATCATATCTAACTATCCTGACTCAGGCACAAGAGCACTGCAATTATTCAACAAGCATGTGGCAAATGATGAACGAGTTTATTCCCTTTTAGTTCCTATCTCGGACGGTTTGACAATCTGTTTGAAAAAGTAAGGATAATAATTAGTGATTTTTGTTATATACAACAGGAATAAATTAGTTGTAAATTTTTAGTTATATTTTTATGTTTATAGAAATAATACCGTAAAATTATGAAAAAAGCATTTTTAATTATTTTTATTTTCTTTTCTGTCAGTAATATTTTTAGTACTTACAATAATTACGTTCCGGGCGAAGTTCTCGTAATGCTGAAATATAATAATCAGGTTTTTCATCTTATAAATGATTTTAAATATGTTAATCTTAAAGTAAAGGAACCTGTTGTAGAATATATGAACATATGGCTTCTTGAATATGATGTTAAGAGAATGAATGCTGAAGTTATGCTTAATGAAATACGAAAACATTACACGGTATCCATAGCTCAGTTCAATCACTACGTAAGCGAAAGATCTATTATTCCAAATGATACACGTTTCGGGGAGCAGTGGTCAATGAACAACACAGGACAGACCGGCGGAACACCTGATGCTGATATAGACGCACCTGAAGCCTGGAACATTGTTACAGGTGGTTTAACTGCTGCAGGTGATACTATAGTTATAGCTGTAATTGATGGGGGCTTTTACCTGAATCACCTTGACCTGAGATGGAATAAAAACTGGTACGATATTCCTAGTAACGGCATAGATGACGATAATAACGGTTATATAGATGACTATCACGGATGGAATGCATATAATAACAACGGCAATGTAACAGCAAGCGGAACGCATGGAACACATGTTTCCGGAACTGCAGGTGCTTTAGGTAATAATGGTATGGGTGTAGCAGGTGTGAACTGGAATGTAAGGATTATGCCTATTCAGGGTTTATCGGGAACTGAAGCTGTTGTGATCAGAGCTTACGGATATGCGCTTAAGCAAAGGAGGATATATGACGCAACGAATGGTTCCCGTGGAGCATTTGTTGTAGCTACTAATTCTTCCTTTGGTGTAGATTACGGACAGCCGGCAAATTATCCTCTCTGGTGTGCATTTTATGACTCATTGGGTTCAGCCGGGATTTTAAGTGCATGCGCTACTGCAAATCTAAACATAAATGTTGATGTTATGGGCGACATACCAACTGCATGTCCGAGTGAGTGGATGATATCTGTTACCAATACAACTCACACTGATGCTAAAAACTCCGGTGCAGCCTACGGACCTACAACTATAGATCTCGGTGCCCCGGGGACAAATATTCTTTCAACGACAAGTGTAAGCGGAAGCACAATGAACTACGGGAATTCCACAGGTACTTCCATGGCTACTCCACATGTGGCCGGTGCAGTTGCCTTGATGTTCGCTGCAGCACCGCTTGGCTGGATACAGGCTTATAAATTAAATCCAGCTCCTTTCGCTCTGCAGGTGAAGAACATCATACTCCAAGGTGTAGATCCTAAACCGTCTCTTCAGGGGATAACAGTATCAGGAGGAAGGCTTAATATTTATAATAGCGCTCTTCTTATACAGAATCCCACAGGTATTATAAACACTGAAGGTATTCCTAAATTTTTCCGACTTTACCAGAATTATCCGAATCCATTTAATCCTTCAACTATAATTTCCTTTGATCTTCCTCAGGATTCATATGTAAAACTTAAGGTTTACAATTTATTAGGACAGGAAATTGTAAGTCTAATTGATGGTAACCTAAAGGCTGGTGTTCACAGTAAGGTATTCAATGCATCTAATCTTGCAGGAGGAATATACTTTTATAAGCTGACAGCCGGTGACTTCTCTGCAACCGGAAAGATGTCTTTAATAAAGTAAGTAAAAATTTCTGACAGAGATTAGATTTAAATGAGCTTTCAGGGAATGAAGCTTATGCTTGAAAAATTGTCCTCCTATAATCTTTGGGCAAATAGGAAGTTTACAGAATTTCTCAGAGAAGCAGGTAGTACCTTGCTTGACATTGAAATTCCCAGCAGTTTCGGTTCTGTCAGAAAGACAATATTTCATATATGGGATGCTGAATATATATGGTATGAGAGGCTTAGGGGCAATTCTCCTCTAGGCTGGCCAAGTGAAAAATTCAGAGGAAGTGATGAAGAATTTTTTGATTTGTTTGTCAAACAGTCTGAGGATCTGAGAAACCTTGTTATAGCATATGACGATAAGATGTTGATTGATGATTTTTCCTACAGCAATCTCAGAGGTACAGTTTTTTCAAATTCTGTTTATGATACACTGATACATGTTTTCAATCACTCAGCTTACCACCGTGGACAGATTGTAACTATGTTAAGAAATACCGGTTTTAGTAATCTTGACTCAACCGACTACATTACCTACATAAGAGAACTTCAATCTGAATGAAAGTAAACGTTTTCTGGTTCAGGCGTGACCTGAGATTACATGATAACTGTGGTCTCTATCATGCTCTTAAATCAAAATTTCCTGTCGTTCCGGTTTTTATATTTGATACTAATATACTCGACAAGCTTGAGAATAAGAATGATGCAAGGGTAGAGTTCATTCACAACAGACTTTGTGAAATAAACATTCATCTTCGCAAGATAGGTTCATCTCTGAAAGTATATTACGGTAAAGCTGAGGATATATGGCGGGAAATCTTAAAGGACTTTGAAATTAATGAAGTTTATACAAACAGGGATTATGAACCTTATGCTAGAGAAAGAGACAATAACGTAAGGAAGTTACTTAGTTCATATGGTGTAGGTTTCCATGATTTCAAGGATCAGGTAGTTTTTGAAACTGGCGAGGTGGTGAAGTCTGACGGAAAGCCATATACTGTCTTTACTCCTTACAGTAAGGCATGGCTTAAAATGCTGGAGAAATTTCCCACGGTAAGATATGACTCGGAAAAATTAATCGAAAATTTCTGTAAAGCGGAATTTAGTTTTCCTTCACTTGATGAGATCGGATTTGGGAAGTCCGCAATAGAATTTCCTCCAGCAGAAATCCGCGAAGATACCATAATCAATTACCATAAGACCCGAGACTATCCGTTTTATGATAAGGGAACTTCCAGACTTGGAGTTCATCTCAGGTTTGGAACAGTTAGCGTAAGAGAATTGGTCAAGCTTGCATTAAAGCTTAACAGGGTCTGGCTTAATGAATTAATTTGGAGGGAGTTCTTTATGATGATACTGTGGAATTTCCCTGAAAGCGTTGTAAATTCTTTCCGTAAAGAATATGACTTAATAGAATGGAGAAACAATGAAAAGGAATTTGAATTATGGTGCAAAGGAGAAACAGGCTATCCGATAGTTGATGCAGGGATGAGGGAGTTAAATACCACAGGTTATATGCATAATCGTGTAAGAATGATAGTTGCAAGTTTCCTTACCAAGGATCTGCTTATAGACTGGAGATGGGGCGAGAGGTATTTTGCCGAGAAACTACTTGACTTTGAACTATCTTCAAATGTAGGCAACTGGCAATGGGCTGCCGGAACTGGCTGCGATGCTGCACCCTATTTCAGGATTTTTAATCCGGATTCACAGACAAAGAAATTTGATCCGGAGTTAAAATACATAAGGAAATGGGTTCCGGAGTTTAATACTCTGGATTATACTCCGAAAATTGTTGAACACTCCCTTGCCCGTATTCGTGCTGTTGAAACATACAGGAAAGCTCTTAAAAGATACCGTAAATAACGGCAGCAGTAGAATTTTTAAATCTATTTTGTTTTTTTATCTCCTCTGCAATAAACATGCTATCCATACCATTTCTTCCATTGAAAAATATGTAATATCTAATGCAAACGAAAGCAACTATTTCTCCTAAATACCAAGCCCTTTTTATGAAGTACTCATAATTTGATCGGGTTAGAAGATATGTAAATTTCTGGATTTTATTGTTTACAAGAACATTAGGTTTCTCATCTTTCTTTATACAGAAAGTATTCAAAATTTCTTGGAATCTGCTATTTGCATTTAGGAAAATAAATTATATATTTATCTATGTTTGATTCAAAATTTATCATATTTCTGGTCTTGATTCTGTTGACTCCCTGGGCTGTATTATGGATTATAAATTCAGCTACCGGTAAAAGCGTCAAAAAGATCTTCAGGAAACTTGAAGATAAGTATTCGTTTAAGACAGACTATTCCAAAAAAGTCGGGTTTAAAAATCTTCCTTCAGCATGGGGAATTTACAGAAACCGTAATGTCAAAATAGAGTCCATTCTGGCTGATACCCCTGATGGTAAAAAGGTTTTACCTCACACTCAGCTTACAGTTGATTGTCCGGATTCAAATGGTTTTAATTTTCTTATTGCCAAGAGAACAAGGAAAAATAATGCAGCTTTCATTTCCGGTTCTTCCCTAACTGATGACAATGAGTTTGACAACAAGTTTATTGTTCAGACCAGTGATCTTGCAAAGTTCAGAAAGGTTCTTGACTTCAATTCAAAATTCAAGTTTGAACAGGCTTATTCTTTGGGATTCGATGGCTTGCTCAAACTGGAAAATAATACTTTCCGGTACATAGAAAAAGGATTACTCAGGGATGAACATGACCTGCTGCGACTCGAACTTATATTGCATGAGATCTGTGATATTGCTGATTCGTTGAAATATTCGTGATCTTTTTGCTTTCCGCTGATATAGTAACAAATCTAATACGATTTAACCGGTATTCTTAATACCTCGCTTATCCATTTGTAAATCTTATCTTCACTGAAGAAGCTGCTCATTGAGTCCGCTTCACGTTTCAGTGTGTTTCTGTAACACTCTTCAGGGGAACTACTGATTCTTATAAGTTTTACATCATAAGCTTGATCGGTAAATGAATTTATGATTTCATTTAGTTTAGATTCGTCTGTTGCCAGCATTTCAATCACTATATTTCTTTTTTCAATTACTGCAAGGTCAAGCGTCAGCATTCCTATTAAGTCAGTAAGCTCTGCTGCATTAGCTGCTGAAAGATGTTCAGAATTTATCAGATCAATGAATATTCTTCCTGCATCTATCCATACATGATTGTCAGCGTAATATTTTCTGATCAGTGTGGTTTTTCCAGATGCTATCGGACCTGTGACTATTAAAATCTGCGGATTTTCACTCTGCAGTCCCGTTTGCAGGTAGCTCATGATCTTTCTTCTGGCAATGTTTAGTTCTTCTGTTGTTAGATTTATATATTCCATTTTATATTACCTTTAAGTTTATTTAATTACTCCATTACATAATCTTTATAGATCGTTCTCACTTTCCCCTTTACGTTTATTCTGATCACAGCCTTAACCTGAGTCCCTTTTGGAGGAAGTTTCTCACTGTTCCACACTATGCTGAGCTGATATGATTTAAGTATCTGGGCGAAAATCTGTTTGTATATTCTCTCAAGCTCGGTAGCCTCTGTAGTTTTGTAAAAAAAGCCACCTGAATTGGATGCTATGATAGCGAGATCCTCTTCAGCCTTCTTCATTTCCATTTCTGAAAATAGTTTAGTTGCTGCTTTGTGAAGTAATCCGACAGTATATACTCTGTCTCTTATACACATC
>JAOADS010000171.1 GCA_026417195.1 Ignavibacteria bacterium
AGATGTGTATAAGAGACAGGTTTAATACAGAGTCTACAAAATGCTGACATTCCATTCTTAAAGGTTCGTGTTGCTCAAGTTGAATTATATGAATATCACCTGTTGAATAACCAAGCTTCATATTATCTGAACCATTAGCATTTATCCTGTTGTCAATTCCCTTCCCATATAATTTAACCTTGCCGTCAAGTGCAAGCATTTCGTCATATACTATAGTTCCTTCACTGCCGAATATTTGCATAAGCCTTACCTTATTTGAAGACAACCAGCTTAAATGCACATTTGCAGTTGCTCCTGAAGGAAAGGAGAAAAACAGATTTGCATTGTTAACAAGCTTGTTTTTGTCATTCACGCTGAATCCAAAGGGGAAATAATTTGATCTGGATAAAACCTCCTTGGGATATTCGCCCATTAGAAACAGCAGAATCGAAAAATCATGCGGTCCGAGATCCCATATAACATTTATATCAGTTTCCGGAGGACCTAAATTAATTCTGGTTGAAGAGATATGAAATACTTTACCAATAGCTCTGCTGTCAATCAGTTTTTTAATTGCTCTTACGCCGGGTGCAAAAAGGAAAACGTGACCTACAGCAACTTTTTTATTGTTTCTCCTGCTAGATTCTATAATAGCTTCCGCTTCTTCAATACTTGAAGCCATCGGTTTTTCTATAAAGACGTGTTTACCGGAATCCAAAGCTTCAATAGCAATCTGTGAATGAGTTTTAACCGGAGTAGCTATACATACTGCATCTATATCCTCTGAACTGATTATATCTCTGTAATCAGATGTAACGGATACAAATGGAAATTCTTTTTTTATAAATTCAAGTCTGCCTTCCTTTTTATCTGCAACACAGGAAACAACACAATTAGACAATGCAGAAAAATTACGTACCAGATTCGGACCCCAATATCCACAGCCTATTATACCTATTTTCAGTTTCTTCTCCATCTATCTTTGAGACTGTATTATCAGTAAAGTAAGAGTCACTATACTTACAATCACTGAAGCTACTTTTGAAAAAAGATCTATATCAAAGGCAAAATCTCTTTTGACAACCTTGGGGACATAAATAAAATCATTACTTTGAATAACTGCCTCATCCGGATCAAGCCACTCCCTGGTTTTAAACTTAATAACCCTGATTTCATTTTCATCAGCTCTTTCACTTAGACCACCAGACTGTGATATGTAATAATTATAGTCTGCACCTTCCTTATAGGGAACAAAACCAGGATTGTTTACCTGTCCATAAACATATACCTGCTTTTTATTATTTGCTATGTATATAACATCCATATGTTGCAGGATTATATCCTGAGATGGGTCCGTGCCGAGTTTTTCAAAATCAATATTCACCCTACCAAGCCGGTATTTTATATCCTGTTCTAACAGTTCCTTTTCATCTTTGTTGGTAACTATGTCATTTAATCTTTGAGTGTAAATAAATTCCAACGTGTCTCTGTATTTATGCTGGACAAAGAAAGTATCAATATGTCTGTAAACTTCACTTGTGGGCAGATATGCAAAAGGAGTCAGACCTCCGGCTTCTCTCAGTACTTCTGTCAGACGTGTATTGTGTTGTGATATCGGATACAAGCCGGGTCTCATAACTTCCCCAAGAACATAAACTTTATAATCTCTCTGTAAACTGATCTTAGCTGTAACCATAACCCTGTCATTGGGTTCAAGCCTCATTTTCCCGTCTCTGCCCAAACTAAAGTAAAAAGTAGTCATTTTTTTCCCGCTAGGATCAAGTCTTGCTATCATTATGCTGTCTGGATTAGCCATAGTAGTAATCCCTCCACACATTTTAATCACGGTTTCCAAATCATCACCTTCAATATATTCAAGAAACCTCGGAAACTGAACTGCTCCGAATACACTTATATATCTCTGATCCCAGTCATATTTTGGAATATTAATCACATCTCCTTCCCTGAGAAATGGATTATACCTTTCATCAAGTGTAGCGTAATATTTAAGCAAATCAACTTTTTTTATTTCACCGTTTTTTCTTTTAACGCTTATATTACGCAAGCTGAATAAACCTCTCTCAGAAGGACTTGTACCTGACTTAATCAGAGACACACTGTCTGCCATAATAAAGGCAATAATAGTGCTTGCACGCATTGTAGCTGAAATCGGATAATTACCCTGCCCTACGCCGGTTACTGTTATGAGAAATCTTCTCGGAGATATGAGAGTTAAAGAAACATTTGCGGAAATGTAACGTCTCTTAACAGCTGATATAACTTTCTCCTTAGTCTGCGAAAGTGTCAGCCCGTTTACATCAATTTCGCCGACTGAGGGAATAATAAGAGATCCTTCAGGGCTAACAGCAAGAGGAAGCGGCTGATTAACTATACCCCATACACCAAGAGAAAATATATCATTTGGCCCTACTACATACTTATCAGGATCTACTGGTCCTTCAAATATCTGATCGTTATATATAGTCTGAGTAGTTGCCATTGGCTCAATCTGTTTCAATATCTCCATATTCTGTAGATCAAGCTTAGGCTGCGTAACGTCTAACTGAAACTGATTTAAAGGGTTTTTGGTAAGAGATTCTCTGTCAGTTTTCTGAGATAAGCTATATTGAAAAGGATAAATTAATAAGAGAAAAAAAATGAATAATTTCATTTTTAACTGATTTTAAATTTGGATTTTATATCTGATAAGAGTTTATCTGTAAAATCTTCATCAATCGTCTCACAGTATATCCTTATCAGAGGTTCCGTACCTGAAGCTCTGACAAGAATCCAGGCTTTTTCTAAAATCAATTTACAGCCGTCAAGCATATCTTTAGCAATGACATCAAAGCCTCCTATCTCTTTAAAACCTTTTGCAGTTTCTATCAGTGAAATTTTTTGTTCGTTATCTGTTAAGTGCTGATCAATTCTTTTATAGTAATATCTTCCATATTTACTTTGCATTTCATCTATGAGATTACTTAGTTTCTTGTTGGTAACGGCGAGCATTTCTGCAAATAAAAGCCCGTTAAATATTCCGTCACGCTCAGGCAAGTGTATCTTCATACCTATGCCACCACTTTCCTCTGCACCTATCAGAATATCTTCTTTCACCATGAGTTCAGAAATATACTTGAACCCGATTGGGACTGTGTATAACTTTAATCCGTATTCTTCACATATTTTTTTTATGATCTCACTTGTTGAAAATCCTCTGACAACTCCGCCCTCTAATTTTTTGTATTCAAGAAGGTAAAGTAGCAAAAGGGCAAAGGTTTTCTGAGCATCTATGAAATTCCCCTTTTCATCAAGAATAGCTATCCTGTCAGCATCACCGTCAGTAACTATTCCTATATCATAATTACCTGTTTCAAGTTCAGAAATTGCCGGACTAAGATTTTTAATCACCGGCTCCGGACTTGAACCTCCAAATGACGGATTAATTTCAGAACGGATTTCCTTTGCTCCGAGCAGATGATTTAAAGTCCCCTGCCCTGAACCATACATAGCATCATAAAGTATTCTAAGAGCAGACGATTTTATTTTCTTAATATCTATCTTATCAGCTAATACATTTAAATAATAATCTCTTCCCTTGATGTAAACAATTCTGCCGGATGAGAGATTCTCATGGAAAGAACTCTCACCATAATCGAAATCAGTTCCTTCGTTTAATATTTTCTCGATTTTCGTAAGGCTGGCAGTTCCCATAGAACCCCCAAATTCATCCTTCAATTTGAAACCGTTATACTGAGGAGGGTTATGAGAAGACGTTATCATTACGCCGTATGCTAAATTTTTATCCCTTGCGAGCAAGGAAACAGTTGGAGTTGTTACGAAACTGTCTGTTAGAAATACTTTAATTCCGTGATTTGCAAAAACGTTAGCAGAGCATTCTGCAAATTCTTTGGAGAGAAACCTTGTATCATAACCGACAACTATGCCGTTTTTGATTTTAGGGTGATCTTCGAATGCAATTGCAGTAGCTTTGGAAATCTTTCTGAGGTTTTCAAAAGTAAACTGATCGGCAATTATAGCTCTCCAGCCGTCAGTACCGAATTTTATCGCCATAAACTATTCACTTACCTCAAGCTTTCTGTTTTCTTTAACCCAGTTTCTGACGTAGTCTATCGTTTCCTGTGTCGGAGTTCCCGGAGTAAACAGTTCCCCTACACCCATATGTTTAAGTTTTACAATGTCTTCCTTCGGAATAATACCTCCGCCGAATAGCAAAACATTTTTAAGTTCTTTCTGTTTCATCACCTCAAGAACTTTTCTGAATATAGTCATATGAGCACCGCTTAAGATTCTTATGCCT
>JAOADS010000172.1 GCA_026417195.1 Ignavibacteria bacterium
ATGCTGTACTGAGAGCTGTGGAGAACAGAAAATGGATAGCCCGCTGTGCCCAGACCGGTATATCCTGTTTCATAGATCCGCTTGGAAACGTTTACAGTGAACTTCCATATGATTCAAAAGGAGTGATTACTAAAACAATCATTCCAAATAATGAACAAACCTTTTTTTCTAAAAACGGAGACGTAATTGGGAGAACGGGTTTCTATGTAGGGACTGCTTCTTTAGTATTATGCCTTATTAACTATGCAAAGAAAAAGAAGCTTAAAAGATAAGCCTGTAATTTAATTTTTTCCTTTGACCTGAGTTCTTCAGCTTTCTTTCTTGCTTCCTCAAGTGTTGTAAACTCACCGAAACGGGCACGGTACCATGTACCTTTTGATCCAAGATCTGCTTTAACAACATTTCCTTTCAGGCCGGGCAGAAAGGCTGATACAGCACTGACTCTTTTATTGGCTTTTGCATCTGAATCCCAGGCAGATTCCTGAATTGTATATTTACCGTTTTCAAGCTGAACGTAAATGACCTTGTTCTTTTCATCCATCCAACCCATAGAATTTCTGGTAACTCCCTCAATCTGTTGTGATGAAGTAACAGGTGGAGCAGTATTTTCAGATTGAACGGGGTTTTGGGGTTGTGTGGAGCTTACCTGATTATCGGGCTGCACGGTTTTGCTTTCAGGGTTCTGTTTCTGTTCTGTAATCTGGGAATGCGGAGTATTTGCAGGCGGATTATTTTCCTGTGTCGGCGGAGTGGGTGAAATCGGATTTATTGTTTCATCATTAACACTTGTTTCTTCAATCACCTCCTGTGTTTCTTCTGCAGGTGTAAAAAAGTATCTGTAAATAACCGGTGAAAATATTAATAACAACAGAACAATTGAAAAGAAAAGTATAAAAGTAGTAACATATACCCTAAGCTTGGATTTATATTCAGCTTCCTTTGTAGCCTGATATAAAAGTTCATATTCATAAGACATAGTCTGCGTATCAGTCTGGTTCGGCTCACTGTCTCTGTACCATATGTAATATGAGTTATCGGGATTTTTATGCTCATAGCCGTTACCGTTTGTAATTACCTTGCTTTCAGTCCCGCTTACCTGTTCTTTCTTAATTTCACCTGTAATCTCTTTATGAAGTTCAACTGCTGAAGGTGGCACTACCGGCGGCAGGCTTTCCTGAATCCCTGACGTTATAGCAGAAACAACGGGTACTTCTTTATTACCCGGTGATTCCACTGATTCTTTAACCTCAGCGAAATAATCAGAAAATGATTTCTTGGTTTCATTCTCTATCTCATTAGTAACATTTCCCTGAACGGGTATATTAGATTCTGCAGAAGTAATTTCAGCCGGAGCGTTTATCTTATTTAAAATTTCTTCTCTTTTCTTTCTTAACTCATCCTCAACATTTTGAGAAGATAAAACGTTCTCTGATGAACCTGAAGTTTTAACTTGTTCTGAAGATGAAATGCCTGCAACAAGAGGATTAAAATATTTAATCTCGTCCTCAAGAAAATGTGATGCTAAAAATTCAACTGTTTTATCTCCTGATCCCCCGATATTACTTCTGGAAATAAATTCCCCGAGTTTTTCAACTTCAGATATGTTGTCTTCCTTAACTCCATCTATTATAGTGCTGAATATATCATCATAAATTTTCTCAGCTTCAAATTCTGTAATCTTGAAATATGAAGAAATTTTTTCTACTATTTCTTTCTTTATCATAACCCTTTAATTTAATTTGGGTATATTTTTTATACAGAATTAATTCTATCCAGAAAGTTTTGCGAAGGATAAAACTTAATTCTGTTAACGCCTTCACTTTTTTCTACTCTGAACTCACCGAAATTATTTATAATCAGCTTACCGTCTTTTTTTAATCTGTCTATTATCTTTTCAACTATGATACTGAAAATCATCTCCGTCCTTCCAACTGAAAGATTGTGAGTATTGGAAATCCTGCTGATTAAGTCAATCGAATTCATATGTAATTAAGATTAAAATTTATTTCTCATCAAGCAATAAACTAAACAGACCATTTTTATTTTCCATATGTGTGTTACTGATATAAACCTTTACTTTAAAACTACAATCTAACTTATACTAATATAATAAATTAATTTTTATTGTCAAATAGGAAATAAAATTCTTATTTAAACTGAATGAAAAAAATACAGGATTTTAAGCATTTTTTTACTAATTCACAAAAAAAATATCTCTTACCGGTTTATTTGTGTAAATCCTGAATCCATTTAGTCTTAAATCAACCGGGTTAACTAAGCTCTCAGGATAATATATTCCGTCTGGTTTACCAGTTACCTTAACTTCTTTTAACTTGTCATCACCAAAATACATAATTATCCTGTCTCCGCTGATCAGATTGGCACCATCGGGATTATTATTGTTATCAGAAATAAAGTATATAGCAGAAGAATTCGTATCTGCAAAAATTTTCTGTAGCCTATCCTCTTTAAAATTTAAATGCAATCTCATACCGGAAACCTGATCATACCTTACAGAGTCCAAAGGCTGACTTGCAAAAGCTGAACCAATGACGTACATATCATTCAGTGCGTCTGTGAATTCAGCATAAACAGAATCTCCCGTAAGCTGAAGCTCACCTTTCCAGACAACTGGTTTTCCCGAAATTGATATCACTCCACCGCCTTGAATATTTTTCAGATAATGCCCTCTTTCGGATGAAGATGAAAAATCATTCCTGATTGATTTCACACTATCTTTTGCATAGTAATATCCCTTTTGTCTGAAAGACTCCAGCTGATGAGAAAAAATAAAAGTTGTATCTGTTCTGTCCTGATTTTTTTCTAAATTAATAAGCCTAACAGAACCTCTGATTAATGAGTAATCTTTCTTTTCGTAATTTTCTGCATAATCTCCGTAAACATAAGTATTCTCATTAATAAAGTTAATTTTAACCTTTCCCTCTGCTATTGATTTCTTTTCATTATCATAATAAATAGCCTTATCCGATGTTATTATGGTTGAATCACTTTCTATTATCACATTCCCTGTTGCAGTAGATATACCTAATAGCTTTTCATAAATCAGATAATCAGTGAAAATAACCGACGAATCAGTTATAATTTTTACATTTCCCTTTGCATAGGATTTCTGAACATTACGGTAGTAATCTACTTCATCACATGTAATTTCATACGAGCTTTCGTCTGTAACTTTCACTTTACCTCTGAAACTTGCAAGATCATTAATGAAATAATATACTCCGTAATTTGCTTTTAAAACACCGGAAGGGTCCCTAAGAATAGCACCGGAAGGACATACTACCTTACCCTCATTACCGTAGTAAATACCCGATGAGGCAGTGATAACAATCGTATCACTTACCAGCCTCACATTTCCGTAAAGCTCCGCCCTGTTTGCATCAATATACTGAATGACCCTGTTGCAATTTATTTTTATTTTATTGTGACTCAGTGAGACATTACCTATAGCCTCTCTCACCTGTTCACCATTAATAATTTTACCTAATAAGCTGTCTGCATAATTTATGGTAATTTTATCCTGGGAATATAATTTACAGAGTAAAAAGACGCTAAGGGAAAGCTTAATAAAAAACTTCATTTTTCAATCTCTCCGCTCACTCTGTATATTACATAGTCTTTTAGGTTCTGATCAGATTCAAAACCATATCCCTGAATATTTTCATTAGGAGTTTTAATACTGACAAAATCATCTGTTTTAATTCTCTGAGTTTTATTTACCCAATACAATCTGTTGGTTGTAAGAACTGATCCGTTAACTGAAACAAGTTTCACACTGTCATAGACCTCAACATCCTTGGTTTGATCATACACCTTACCTCTCATTCCGGTTAAAGTAGAAGTATATTCTCCCATTTTGAAAAAGTCAACTTTAGCTCCACTGTCTATTAAAGTATAATTATACCTTGAGAAAACCCTGATCCTTCCTGCATACAATATAGCTTTAACATTGCCGGAGTCCGAAAAAACTACTTTTGAATTAAAACTCTCATTTGAAGGGATACTGTCTGCCGAAATATCTGAAACCGGCGGTTTAACTTTATCGGAACTGCATGAAATAACTAAAACGGAAATGGGAAAAAGAAACAGAACAAATATATCTCGCATTACATTATCCCAGCCCGGCTTTTACAAGATCGTGCATATGCACAACTCCTTTGGGAACCCGCTTCTTATCAACAATTATAAGTTGCGTAATGGTATATTTCTCCATTAATTCAAGAGCTGTTTCCCCCAGCATATTTTCATTTATCGTTTTAGGACTTGGATTCATTATGTCCTTAGCCTTAATTG
>JAOADS010000173.1 GCA_026417195.1 Ignavibacteria bacterium
AGATGTGTATAAGAGACAGGTATAACAAAATATTTCAGTAATTCCCAGGTCGCTGTGATGTGTGTTAAAGCCGGGATTGATCTTATACTTATGCCCGGTGATGAAACTGAAGCCATAGATGCAGTTGAGAAAGCAGTTAAAAATGGAGATATAAATGAAGAGTTGATTAATAATTCTGTTAAGAAGATCCTCTCAGTAAAAAATAAACTGGGATTATTTGAAAATAAATTTACCTCCTTTGAGGATTCATATAACAAGATCCATACTCCCGAAGCCCTGATGCTATCACAACAGATAGCAGATGAATCAGTTACACTGGTTAAAGATGAACAAAATCTTTTACCTTTGAAGAACATATCTCAGGGGAAATTTGCATTAGTAATAATCAGTGAAGGAGGTGAGGCAGATAATACTTCTTATCTATTAAATAAATCTACGGATTATCTGCCTGAAATTGAAGTTAATCCTCCGGATTATAAGGATTACGATTTAGTTATCATCTCAGTTTTCGCAAAGGTTCGTTTCGGTACAGGCAAAATTTCCATAAGTGAAGAAAATGTCAGACGTATCAGAAACATAATTTCACAAAATAAAAACACAGTTGCAGTGTCATTCGGGAATCCGTACTTAATAAGAGAATTCACTGACGTATCATCTTATATATGTTTATACGGAGACTCAGATGTATCTATTAATGCAGCTCTTAAAGCAATTACAGGTAAAATACCATTCAGAGGGAAACTGCCTGTTAGTCTTAATGATGAATATAAGTACGGATGGAGTATAATTAAATAATTTTATGTATTCACTTTGTATTTATTTTTATAAGTAATATATTTGCCTATTCAAAAACAATACAGGAAGGAATAAGAATAATGAATAAATTCAAAATCAGCAGCTTATATACTTTACTTCTTTTATTTTTTATTCTGTTTATTTCAGGATGTGTAAACTACGAACAGAAGACCACTCTCAAGGAAGATGGCTCCGGTTCCATGAAAATCCACTACTGGTCTGAAATGAAAAATTTTTCAATGGGAACGACATTGGGAAAATTTGATTTCGATGAATCAAAGGCTAAAGATAAATATTCCAGTTCAAATACAACTGTTAACAGTGTTAAAGTTGAAGATAAACTTGATGATTCCACAAAACACGTCTGGCTTGAACTTGATTTCAAAGATATAAATAAAATCTCTGATGCTAAGGGATTTGACGGTGTGAACGCCACCTGGACAGAGGTTTCAGACGGAATGCAGCTTAAATATGTAGTCCCTAAAGACACATCTGCTGCAGGACAAATGAATGCCGGTCAATATTCTCTTACTTATGAGTTTACAATGCCCTCTGAAATAGTTTCAACTAACGGGACGAAAGACGGCCAGACTGTGAAATATTCTTATAAGCTCAGCGATTTAAATAAAGACCTTGAAATGACAATAACAGTTAAGAAAGCAAAAGGTAAGCTCTGTGGTATTATAGGTTTTGCTGCATCTGTTTTAATTATCGGTTATGCTTACTTCAGACAGAGAAGGAAAGTTTAATAATTAGTTTGATAGATAAACACCAAGCCCCCGTTTATGCGGGGGCTTAATTTTTTACTTCACAAGTAACATTCTTTTTGAATCAGAGGAGGTAACGTTTAACGCTATATGTTTCAGGCGTATTCATTATTATAACCTCCTTTCTGAAGATTATTTTACCAGCATTATGGTTTTCGTAATACTGACTTGTAATGAACTTAATTTACAGAAATAAACGCCGGAACTTAAACTGCCTGCATTAAACTTAATATTGTATCTTCCAGGTGAAAACTTATTTTGTATTATAGAAGCAACTTCTCTGCCAGTTATATCATAAATTGTAATTTTAATTTCATCTTCATAGGCAACTTCAAATATTATATTTGTTTCGGGATTAAAAGGATTAGGATAAATTTTTTCTATGCTGTGTTTTAATGGTATTTCATTGCTTATCAGTTCTAAGCTCACATACGTTCCTCCGTTAGTTGTTTTATATATAGCTCCACCTCCTCCGACACTCCATCCGAGACTGTCATTAGCAAACCAGAAATCATTTCTGAAAGATGTACCCGGAAAAACCTGCCGATACCAGTTAAAACCCCCGTTAGTTGTTTTATAGATATAGCCGGTAGTTCCGCCGCAGTAGCCTGTAGATTGGCTTGTAAAACATACTGAATAGTTTAATTCAGTCTCAGGATACGGAACTCTTGCTATGCTGTCCCATGATATGCCGAAGTTTGTGGTTTTGAAAACAAGTTTACCTAAACCTGATTCACTGGCTTCTCCAATAGTCCAACCGTAATCACCTACGAAACTTATTCTGTAAAGATTAGGAGCACCCGTTAATAACGGCAAATGCACCTGATTCCATACAACACCGCCATCTGTGGAACGTGCAACAAATGCACCATTTCCGCATAATACTCCTGTAGTAGCATTCTTGAAATATATATCCCGGGGATAGCCAATATTAACATACGATGAATCAAAATTATTTCCTCCGTTAGTAGTTCTTAAAATCCAGCCGTTTCTCAGCATCCACCCCGTATCAGCGTTGAGGAAAAAGCATTTAAAGAAGCTCGGCACATTATTAGTAGTTCCGTTTCTTATAGCAATCCAGTTACTGCCTCCGTTTGTAGATTTAAGTATAGTCTGAAACCATCCTACACAGTATAATATGTTTTCATCAACAGCATCAATGCCTTCAAGGCGGTTAACAGAGCCGCTGTTTTGAGCTATCCAGTTTAAACCTCCGTTTGTGGTTTTAAGTATTTGTCCCCAGTCCCCGCATGCCCAGCCTGTTTGTGTGTTAATAAAATCAACATCAAGCAGAGGTGAACCGTGTGAATACTGCCATTCCCACTGAGCTAATGTCAGATTACAGCTTAGTGTAAGTAAGGTTAATAGGTAAGTTATTTTTTTCATATCAGGTAAAAGTTTAAACTAAAATAATCATTAATTTTTGTTACTGCAAATATCAGATTGAAAATACTTTATTAAGGGTATATGTTTTAAGCGTATTCATTATTATAGCCTCCTTTCTATTTTACTAAAGTAAACTTTTTAGCAAGAGTAACTTCATCTGAACTTAATATATAAAAATACACACCGCCTGAAATTGATGAAGCATTATATCTGACTCTGTATTTACCCGGTTCAATGTAATTGTTTATAATATTTTCTTTTTCTCTGCCAAGTATATCATAAACTGTAAGCTTATAATGATTAGCTTCTGAAATATCAAATTCAATTACAGTTGAACTGTTAAAAGGATTAGGATAGTTCTGGTAAAGTTTAAACTGAGAAGGTATTTCATTACTTATCGGTTCAACATTAACATACGTTCCTCCGTTTGATGTGTGGATGATACGTCCACCCACAGTTGCCCAACCAACACTATCATTTATAAAACTGAAACCTGTAGAGAATGCAAGTGATGGGATAGTTTGCTGATACCAGTTAA
Source organism: Ignavibacteria bacterium (assembly GCA_026417195.1). Taxonomy (GTDB): domain Bacteria; phylum Bacteroidota; class Ignavibacteria; order Tepidaquicellales; family OLB5; genus JAOADS01. Next base: position 3,487 of record JAOADS010000173.1, read on the forward strand.
GTCCTCCGTCAGTTGATTTATACATTCTACCCATATTACCACCAGCCCAGCCCGTATGCTGATTTACAAAATGAATACATATTGCAAGAGTAGGAGTTAATCTTTCCCAGTTATTGCCTGCATTAGTTGTTCTGTAAATATGTCCTTCATAACCAATAGCCCAGCCTGTAAAAGGATTTATAAAGTGTAATGCATTAGTCCAGAAATCAGGTCCTGCGGCAGGGAACTGAAATTGCCAGCTTAAGCCTCCATCAGTTGATCTTCTTATATAACCGCCATCACCTGCAACCCAGCCTGTTAGTGCATTGACAAACACTATGTTTCTTAAAGTTCCGCCTGCATTAAGTGAGTCCCAGTTAAGACCTCCGTTTGTAGTCTTTTTTACAACACCCAATGGTCCGCATATCCAGCCGGTTTGTGTATTTATAAAGCTTGCATCGGTCCAGCTGTTACCCTGTCCTACAGGTCCGTCACTCAATACAAGCCAGTTATCTCCTCCGTTTGTAGTCTTGAGTATGGTTTCAAACCAGCCGACCATGTAACCTGTATTAGCATTAAGCATTGAAAGACCATGAAGGTTTTTTCCTGCAGAGAGATTACTTGGCTGAGTGAACCAGTTTAAACCGCCGTTAGTGGTTTTGAGTATAGTGCTGCCGGAACCGATTACCCAGCCTGTATGCTGATTTATAAACTGAACGTCAAATAAACCCGGTCCGCCTGAATACTGCA
>JAOADS010000174.1 GCA_026417195.1 Ignavibacteria bacterium
AGACAGCGTTTCACAACTTGCTTCGCTCTACGCTATCCCAAATGAATACGATAAGATGTTGAGTATAATCGGAGCAAAAGGTACAAATGCCTATACATGGGTTGAACAGACTGTTTATACAAATGACATACCTTCGAATCAGCTTGAAACATGGCTTAAAATAGAAGCTGAAAGATTCAGAAATCCGATAATGAGGCTTTTCCATACAGAACTAGAGACTGTTTATGAAGAAAAAAACATTTCACTTGATGATGATGGCAATAAGGCTTGGGAAGCATTATTTGCAAATCTTTTCCCTACTCATCAGTACGGAACACAGACTACAATCGGAACAATTGAAGATCTGAAAAATCCCTCCATACGAAAGGTCATTGAATATTACAAAACATATTACGTATCTAATAATATGGCAATATGTCTTTCAGGAGACCTTGATCCGGAAAGAACAATTGAACTTATAGACAAATACTGGGGAAATAAGCAGCCTTCACCTGTTCCCGAATTCATACCCTCAGTTGAAAAACCAATCACAAAACCTGTAGAAAAGGAAGTGTTCGGAAGGGATGCAGAGTTTCTTTATATAGGATTCAGATTTCCCGGTGCCGGTAGCAGAGAAGCTGACCTTGTGAAAATGATTGACATGATACTTGCTAATAGTAAAGCCGGGCTTCTGGATATTAACCTTAATCAAAAACAGAAAGTTTTGTCATCAGGCTCCTTTTTAGTTGATATGAAAGATTACACAGCACATGTTCTAAGCGGGAATCCGAGAGAAGGCCAAAGTCTTGAAGATGTAAAAAAACTTATACTGGAACAAATAGAACTGCTTAAAAAAGGAGAATTCCCAGACTGGTTGCTTCAGGCAGTTGTAAATGATATGAAACTGAATGAAATAAAACAACTTGAGTCAAACCGTTCAAGGGCACATATTTTCGTAGATGCCTTTGTAAGAGACATACCCTGGGAAAAGGAAGTAGAACTTACAGAAAGACTTTCAAAAATAACTAAGGAAGATATAGTTAAATTCGCAAATGAAAATTACGGAAATAATTACGTAGTGGTTTATAAAAGAACAGGTGAGGATAAAAACTCCAAACATGTTGAAAAACCACTTATAACTCCGCTTGAAGTTAACCGTGAAGATAAATCCGATTTTCTTAAAAGCATAGAAAGTCTGAAACCGGAAGAGATAAGTCCCGAATTCCTGGATTACAGTAAAGAAATCAGGTTCGAACAACTTAAAAACAACGTACCACTTCTTTACAGAAAAAATCAAGAAAACGGATTTTTCACCATATCATTCACGGTTGATATGGGCTCAAACCATAACAAAAAAATTCCTTTAGCAACTTCTTATTTTGACTATCTTGGAACATCGAAATATTCAGCTTCCGAACTCAAGCAGGAATTTTACAAGATCGGATGTACATATTCTCTGTCATCGGATTATGAATCTGTAAATCTTACCATAAGCGGCTTAAATGAAAATTTCTTAAAGGCTGTCGAGCTCACCGAAGAACTTCTGACAGATATTCAACCCGATGATCAAGCTCTCAGGAATCTTGTAAATGATATCCTGAAAATAAGAGCTGATAACAAATTAAACAAAGACGTCATTTTATGGGATGCTATGTTCAGCTATGGGAAATACGGACCTCGTTCACCATTTAAAAACATATTATCGGAAAGTGAACTGAAATCCCTGAAAGCCTCAGAACTTACGGAGTTAATAAAAGAACTGCTCACTTACAGACACAGGGTTACTTATTATGGACCTGAAGATCTGGACAAGATAATTGATATACTGAACAGACTACACGTAAAAGAAAACACGGGTTTGAAAGAGCTGCCTGAAGCTGAGAAATTCGATGAAATTCCCACTGAGCAAAATCAGGTTATAGTAGTAGACTATCCGGACATGGTGCAGGCTGAAATACTCCTGATGTCCAGAAAAGGTTTATTTAACAAGGAAATGGTTCCGTATATAAATATTTTCAATGAATACTTCGGTAGCGGAATGTCTGGAATTGTCTTTCAGGAAATAAGGGAATCCAAGGCACTGGCTTACAGTACATTTGCATCCTTCACCATTCCCAAAAGAAAAGACCAGTATCATTACAATATAGCTTACCTTGGCACTCAGTCTGACAAACTGGAAGAAGCCCTTACAGCTATTCTGTCACTTCTTGAAAATATGCCGGAATCCGAAGCTTCATTTAATGCTGCAAAGAAACAACTTATTGAAAAAATTAATACAGAGAGAATAACGAAGTCTTCAATTATTTCAAGCTACTTAAATGCTGAGAAACTGGGAATAAACTATGACATAAGGAAAGATGTTTATGAAGCAGTAAAGACTATAACAATAGACCAGCTGAGCTCATTTCACAGGGAAAACGTGAAAAACTCTAAACATACTTTCCTTATACTTGGTGATACAAGCAAACTCAAAATTTCAGCTCTGGAGAAATTAGGAAAAGTACAATTCGTCTCACTTGAAGAATTATTCGGATACTGATTTACCTGATAACCTTAAATGTTTTTGCTATTGATCTGATGAATTTACCTTCCGGCTCATCGTTATATTTCCTGATTATCTCTTTTACAACCTCATCATTGTGATATCTCAGAGCTATTTGCAAAGGCTCTTTCTGGTAAATATAATAAAGAGGATTTACATATTTATATTCATACTTTTCAATAAGCTTCTGAAACTTTGCTTCCCTTCTCAGAAAAAGAAAAGAATCATCATCCCAGTAAACAAGTGCCCAGTTAGTATCGTTAATAAGATACGATAACACTGATGTCTGAAGTTCTCCTGAATTTTCAGGAAGTCCGGCGTAATGCCAGATGAAGTAATCAAATCCTATCCGGTTAATAAGTTGTTCAAATCCGGGTTGCTTATTGTTTATTGTTTTATATCTGAAATATATTTCATCATTCAGATTCCTGCTGTCTATGAAATTCTTCTTCCCTTTGAATTCCCAGATGAAATATCCGCCTATACCGAAACTGTTAAAAGGTTTCGAGCCGATATTATGAATATCATTTTCTTTTATGAATCTGAACATTTTTACCGGATAGTCCCTGCTATCAATGCCAAATCCGAAATTTCTCTGATAGTTAATGAATTGATAAAACAGATCTGAAGGGATAGTAAAACAGATTAGTATGAATAAAGTTATCATCACAATACCCGCCTTCTTCTTAAACTTAATATTATTCAGACTCTGAAAATGTAATGAACTGACACATAAAACTGCTGCAGCCATCAGCATGAAGTCAATCGAAAATCTGCCGGAATTCATTGAAAAAATCCCGAATATGATAACAATTAATAAAATTAAATAATCCTTCCTTCTGAAAGCAATTAAGGCTGAAATAAGACCAAATGCTAGAAAGAAAATATAAATGTAAAAGTAAAGTGTAACTCTGAATTCTTCCCTGAATGGTGAATACCACTCAAATACATCTTCAAGCATTTTCATATTCAGATGAGAATAAACATATATGTAAGTTTTAATTCCGTGAGGATTAATGAGAAGCATAACAAAAGATACTAAAACTATGAGACATAGTTTAATGAAATCACTCTTTCTGATTGACTTTATCTTTACAAAATCAAAAAACTCTGCCATCAGGAATATAAATAAAAACACCGCACCGGCTAAAACTCCCATGTGAAAGTTACACCACAGAAGAAAAATCAGCGGCAGCCAGAATAAATTTCTTATATCTTTTGATACATATCGGTAAGTGAAAGTAATGTAGATAATTAAAGTAAAAAACAGATAGGAGAAAATCTGTGGTTTAGGTATCATCCTGTCAAGCATACCGAGCATAAGGATTAAATACACAAATGAGAAAAAGTATATATTAACTCCAAGCCTTCTGACAAATTTAATAAATATTAATGCTATAATAAGAAATATAAGACTTCTCATAATTAATACACCGTCATATCCGCCAAGATTGTAAATGTTATATACTAGAACATCAAATCCCCATTCAAACGGAATCCATTCATCTCCGGAAGTCTCAAATCCGTATATATCACTAGAGGGTATAACCTTATTTTCAGTGATGTATCTTCCTGTCTCAAGATGCCAGAAAATATCATCATCACCGGAAAGACTGAAAATACTTATCAGAATAGTAAAAATAAAAATAAGAACTGTAAGAAGGATTTCTATATTAATTTTTTCTGAAGGTAGTGATCTAAATGACTTTAATTTCATTATACAATATTATTACTGTAATGTT
>JAOADS010000175.1 GCA_026417195.1 Ignavibacteria bacterium
GCTTTACGATGTTCAAAAACCATCTGAACATCAAGACCGTTGGGATCATAAACTGCACCTTCGTACTCAGCTATTGCAACTATTTTTGCTCCACCCTGCTGCATAAATAAAGCAGTATGATAACCTACGTTTCCAAGCCCTTGTATTACAACAGTTTTTCCTTCAAGGCCAGCTTCTATGCCAAGTTTTCTCATGTCTTCATCTATACTGCAGGCTTCCCTGATGCCATAATAAACACCGCGTCCGGTAGCTTCTTTTCTGCCTCTGATTCCATGCTGGCTGAGAGGTTTACCGGTTACGCATGCTATGGCATCTATCTGCTGAGGATTGAAGGCAGCATAAGTGTCCGCTATCCATGCCATTTCTCTTTCACCTGTTCCGTAGTCAGGAGCCGGAACGTTCACTCCTGGTCCGATGAAATTCTTTTTTATGAGTTCTGATGTATATCTTCTTGTAATTCTTTCCAGTTCATTAGCTGAGTAGTTTTTAGGATCTATTTTAACTGCTCCTTTTGAACCACCGAACGGAACATCAACTACAGCACATTTGTAAGTCATAAGAGCTGCAAGTGCCATTACCTCGTCTTCATTAACAAAACTGCTGTAACGTATCCCTCCTTTAACAGGGAGTTTATGTTGTGAATGCTCTACTCTCCATCCGGTTATAGTTTCATATGAGCCGTTATCCCTTCTTATTGGGAATTCAAAACGGTAAACGCTGTTGCAGTTTCTTATCTGGTTAAGTAGCCCGGAAGGATATTCAGTATGAGCTGCTGCCTTATGGAAGAAATTACATACGTCACTGAAAAAATGAGTCTCAGACATTTTAAAAATTTATTTATTTTATAAAATTCTTTTGATTTCAGCCGTAAAAATAAAAATCATATATAACACATACAACTGACAATCTCTTCTTCAGTCTGAAATAATTTTGCGAGATAAAAGTAAGTGAGGTTAGTGAATGGCTTACTTTACAAGCACCATTTTCTTTGTGTCACGGAAGTTTTCGCCCTGAAGCGTATAGAAATAAACTCCAGACGGCATCCCGCTTAAATTGAGAGTTAAGTCATAGTTTCCAGCCTGGTGATATGAAGATAAAGCAGTTTTGATTTTCTCACCAGATTGATTGTAAATATCAATTTTTATGAACGAATAAACAGGAACTGAATAAGATATCACAGTTGATGAATTAAAAGGATTGGGATAATTCTGATGCAGCATAAAATTACTTGCTACTGAATTATTAGAGGTTCCTACCATACCGTTACAAGGTCCGTCTATATTTGTGAATGTAATGTATTCAGTAGTTCCAACCCCCGAATTAGTGAAACCACCTGTAACATAAATTTTTTCGTTTCCTCTGCCACAGGCTTTGAAGTTTGAACGTGGTTGTGAATTGTCAGGTAAACCCGCTAACCACTGCTGCAAGCAGAAACTCCAGAAGTGTGTTGAGGCTGTAGGGGTTGTTCCTCCAATAGCACCTCCGGTAAACATTACACCCACTCCATGGTCTTTGACTGCAATATAAGAAGCCATTCTTACGATCGGACCTGCCGGATAATTAGGTATAGAGCTCCAGCTTACAGACATATTAGATGGATTTATTACACCTTTGAAGCAATTTGCTGTAGCAATACCTCCTGTTGTGTAACCACCAGCTGTTATTATAGTATCACGATATATAGCTCCGCCAAGCATGGCACAAGGAAGTGGGAGATCATTTAAATATGTATATGAATTTGTATTAATGTTATACATCTGGACCTTATTTGTTTTAAAACTGGATGAACCAAAATATCCGTCACCACCCCCAACTATAATAATTCTGGTATCATCATATTTAACAACAAGTGCATCTGTTACTTTCGTCGGCATGTCTGACAATGTCTGCCATGAGTTGGAGTAAACATCGTATTTCATGGTTTTTCCCAATGAACCCGGAGAGAGATTTCCTCCAAAGACATATATATTGTTACCTATGGTTATTGCAGTTCCTGATGAAACAGGATGAGGCATGGTTGAGTAATTATTCTGCCACTGATTTGTATTAAGATTCAGCCTTGCGACTCTTCGGAGTTCTGATGATGTGTTACCTCCGCCGAACTGATAGAGATATGGGATTCCGTTTAATTCTATATAGGCACAGCAGCTTCTGGATACTGAATGAGGAGATAAAGACAGAGATGTCCAGTAAGCAGATACGTAAGGTGAATTACCCGTAAGAAATGTTTCTCTGAATCTGTTTTTATCTTCAAAATCCTGATTTTGTGAGTATGTTATATGAAAAAATGCAGATAATAAACAGTATTTTAAGATTTTCATATAATCACGGGTTTTTAGTTAGTCCAAATTAGTTATATATGAAAAACCTTACAATAACGTGATTAGGTTATCTGAAAAATAAAAAACCCGCCAGTTACAGCGGGTTTTTGTAAACATTCTTTAATATGTTATGGCTATTTAACCAATGTCATTTTCTTTGTTTCAACAAATCCTCCTGATTCAAGTTTATACAGATAAACTCCGCTTGGTAGTTTCTCTGCATTGAAACTATATTTATAGCTGCCTGCCGGGAGTTCCTCATTGACAAGCGTGGCTACCTCCTGTCCCATTGAATTATAAATTCTTAACCTTGTGTGATTTGTAAATGGCAAATCAAATTCTATATTTGTTACAGGATTGAATGGCTTTGGATAGTTCTGTTTCAATTCCTAATGAAGAGCTATTTCAGCTCCGTTACCGGATATACCTGTAAGGTTCTGCCCCATAATTACAAAATTGAAGCCAACGTTAGCACCAGCATCAGTAGTTGGAGCCCATGTATTAGTAGAGATAGTTCTCTGCCTTGAGTTTTGATTGGGTGGATTTATTCTTCCAGGCAATACTTTCGGAGGTGTGAAAGGACCACTGGCTAAAGTACCTCCGAGCCAGTATTCTATCCAGTAGTTCCCAGGACCTAAGATAGTTCCTCCACCTCTTAAGATTATAAACATAATAGGCCTTTGAGTGTTCAGCAAGTCTGTTGATGCAACTCTATATATACCAGTCCAACCTGTTCCGACAAATGCTGTGGCTGTAGTATCAACAAAAACAAGAGTCGCCCCTGCACTGTCTGGTCTGCCCTGCCAGATCCTTATTCTACCTGCATTGAATGTTGAAGTTGTGGTACTGCCAGTCTGATATGCAAAGACTCTGATTGAATCAATTCTCCAGGTTTGGCCCGGCGGAATATTAAAATCATCAGCTATGGTGAAACCGGCAGAAATTGAAGCTGTAAAACCAAATACAGAGCCTCCGGTAAAAATACAACTTGCAGGTGCACCTCCAGCTCCCGGATCAGTTGTGAATGCTGTATCAACATAGATTACCTGTGAATACAGGCTGAAGCAAAGAATAGCTAAAAATAGAACTTTCTTCATGACGTTGTAAATTTATAATTTTTTGAAATTATACATAAGCTACGATAACAATTTAAATTAGTTATGTCAATACTATTTTTGTTACACGTCAGTATTTTTGCCAGAAGGTTTAAAATTATAAAGTATCAGAGTATTATTTTACTAGCAACATCTTCCGGGTTTCCCGGAATCCATCAGCAATAATTGAATAGAAATAAATTCCAGATGAGAACTTTGATCCGTCAAAGTTTACAGTATGAACTCCGGCATTTTTGAATTCATTTACAAGAACGGTAATTTCTCTGCCGACAGCATCAGTAACAAATAGTTTAACATGGGAAGCCTTAGGTAAGCCGAAGTTAATTGTCGTTGAGGGATTAAACGGATTAGGATAATTCTGATATAATTTAAAATCTTGAGGTATTTCCGTGGTGTTTATAATTCCTATCGGATTTACTGGTTTAAATGCATATCTCCTTACAGTTGGAATTGCATTGGAATTTCTATAACCTCCGAATAAGTAAAAATAACCTGAATCGTTTCCGGTGCCCTGTATCACGGAAAATGTCGGTATATTTCCGGCTGCCTCAGGTTCATCCGGCAGGAAACGTGTCCATCCGGTTAGAGAG
>JAOADS010000176.1 GCA_026417195.1 Ignavibacteria bacterium
AGGAAGAATTCAATCTCTCTGATTTTCAGCTTGGACTAACAGGAACAGTATTTATGATTGTCCATGCAACAGCCTCAGTCCCTTTAGGTATCCTTGCTGACAAATGGATCAGAAAAAAAATAATTGCAATCGGAGTTTCTGTCTGGTCACTTGCTACATTTCTCTCTGGTCTTGTGCAGAATTTCACGCAATTACTGATTGCAAGAGGTACAGTAGGTATTGGTGAAGCTTCCTATGCACCTGCAGCCACATCTCTGATAGCAGAAAACTACCCTCCGGAAAAAAGGGCTAAGGCGAATTCCGTTTTTCATCTCGGAATGTTCTTCGGAGGAACTTTAGGTATGATGTTAGCTGGGATTATAGGTACACATCTTGGGTGGAGAGCTTGCTTTTTTATAGTTGCAATTCCCGGAATAATTCTCGCCTGGTCAGCTCTTAAAATCAGAGAGACGGAACATAAACACAGAAACACAAGTGATGTAAATTACTCAAACATTCTGAAGCTCTTCAAAACTTCAGAATATATAATGACCTTATTGTCCGGTATAATGCTCACTTTCACATCTTCTGCTATAATAAGCTGGATGACTCAGTTTTTTATCAGATATCACGGATATAAGGTTGATGAAGCATCAGTCATTATTGGAATTTCTGTGTTAATAGGAGGTCCACTGGGTATATACTCCGGAGGATATATTTCCGATTTACTTCTGCATCGCTTCAGCATACCACGTTCACTTTCCATGGGCTGGCTTTCCTGCTAGCAACTCCTATACTATGGATGACCGTAACAACTCAGAATAAAACTTTACTTGTAATATCTCTGATATCAGCGGCCTTTCTCATGACATGGTATTATGGCCCGATGGTTGCATTTATTCAGGATATTGTTCCTCCCTTTCTCAGGGCAACAGCCTTTGCATTTTACCTCTTCATAGTTCATATGATCGGCAGTACACCAGCACCAGCAGTTATAGGAAAAATCTCAGATATGAGCAACCTTCAGACCGCTTGTTTTGTTATGGTTTTAACTAACTTTCTGGGAGGATTCCTTTTAATTATTACCACCGTTATAATCTACAGGAAAAGAAGAACCTAAGCTTAAAGTTATGAATTAACTGTTTTGACTAAAATATTTCTTTAATAAAAGATAACTTTGTGAAACATAATAGAGATTCTGGTAATTTAATTATAGTAAGTCTTCCAACTTGAGCAATAAACAGGAAAATAAATCAGAACCAAATAATTCAGTTCTCAGGTGTATAAACATAGACTGCGTTTTTAACAGTTCAAACAGAAAAAACGCAACAAGAAATATATGTCAGCATCCGAATGTATCCGTTGAAAGCTCTTTTGCAGATATTACATTAGCAATATGCTCTGAATTCCGGTCAAGGAAAGACTATATACTTAAAAGTTCCCATGAACTTACTGAACTGAAATCTGGTGAAACAATTATCATATCAGGTTCTCCTGAAATCACTGCAGAACCTGTAAAGAAAATCACAACTAAAGAACTTGAAGATAATAAATCTTCATCTGATATTAAACAAGAACCTGAAATTAATTTAAACATATCTCCGGAAAGTGAAAAAACAAGACCCGCTGTAATCAAATTAGAAGAAACTGATTCGTCTATACAATATAATCTTACAGACAAGCCGGGCAGCGATTTCCTCATACTGAAGAAACTTTATCAACCTTACACGAAAAAAGGACTTGCAGGTTCTGTAATAGTTCATCTTTTAGTGATATTTCTTATGTGGCAGTTCCTTGTTACAGAGGAAAAGAAAAATGAAGGTGAAAACCACCAGAGAATAGTTGTGGTTGAAGATCTTGAAATGCCTAAATTTGAACCTCCTGATGTTGATAAAATTAAAGAGGAAGAAAATACAGATGAATCAGAGGTGAAAGATAACACTAAAATTGTAAGGCCTAAAATTAATCAGCGAACAGTTAAACCACGTATAGTCAGACCGAAAACTACAGAAGAAAAAGACACAACATTAACTGCTGGTGATACATCAAGACCAAAATTTGATTCAACATTGATAGCTAACACACGCGATACGTCAAGAATTTTTGTCCCGGACTCCCTCAGGATGAACTTCAGTGAAAACGATGTCGGACTGAAGTTATGGTTTCCAAAGGGTTGGTCGCTTATAGATAACAGGCAGGTTGCCCTGAACCAGCAAAATTTCAACGGAGTAATAATATCTACTGACTCACTGAGCGAAAATCCCGGAGCTGTCAATATGTTTGTTTTAATTGATGATCCCAATCACAGCTCGTTTAACAAAGCTACTTATAAAAATCTTTTCCAAATGGATGATACAACTGTTATTGCTTACGTGACAGATCCAGCTAAATCAAGCGGGAAGAAAATGAACGTTAAATATTATCTTTTTACTGATCCTAAAGGTTTAAAAAACATACAGGTTAATGTGGACTTTTCCTCCCAGGAAATGATGGAAAAATATAGACAACTTGTTGACGCTGTTGTACGCTCCATCAAAATAGCGGAACCACCTGTTAAATCAGATAATCCCTGAAAATTCTGTAATCAGCTTAATTATCACTGATTGGAAATTACAAAATTACAGTTACAAAACCTCATAACTCACAAAGCAGGTGAATTAGGTTTTGTTAAAACAGGTTTCGCCCGCTTCGAACCTCTTGAAAAAGAAAGCAGATTTCTGAAAGAATGGATTGATAAAGGTTATGATGCAGATATGAAATGGATCGAAAAAGGTCTTGAGAAAAGAAAAAATATAAGAAATATATTAAGCAGTGCAGAAAGCGTTATTTCCTTTGCTTATAATTATTTTACTCCCTTTTATCACCAAAAAAACATACCGAAAATATCCCGTTACGCTTGGGGAAAAGATTATCACAAAATCCTGAAGCCTAAATTAAAAGAATTATGCAAAATTCTCAGAGATGCCGGCTTTAGTGCAGTAGCATATGTTGATGACGGACCGGTTATGGATAAAGTCTGGGCTGTTAAAGCAGGTATTGGCTGGATTGGTAAAAATACTAATCTCATAAACACAGAGTTTGGCTCATGGATATTTCTCTGTGAAATAATCACAGATGCTGAATTTGAGAAATATGATTCTCCTGTTGAAGATATGTGTGGTGAATGTAACCTGTGTATTTCAGCCTGCCCGACCGGAGCATTGGTTGAAGAATATGTAATTGATGCATATAAATGTATCTCGTATCAGACCATTGAAAACAGAGGTGATATCCCCGATGAAATAAATCTTGACGGATGGATATTCGGATGTGATGTATGTCAGGAAATATGTCCATACAATCTTCCAAAATTTAATCTTAATACCACCGAGTCTTCATTTTATCCAATTGTCATTGAATTGGGAGAAGACAAAAAACCACTTAATGAAATTGACATATCAGACTTGGAAGCAATCACAGAAGAAAACTTCAAAGTTATCTTCAGTGACTCACCCTTGAAAAGAGCGAAATACAAAGGTCTGATGAGAAACATTAAGAAAGTAAAATCTTCAGCTTAGAGTAATTAAAAACAAATGGGAAAAATCACAGCCATAGTCATAGGAGCCGGAGACAGAGGTTTCACATATTCAAGACTTGGGAATCAGAGAATTACACCTGTTATAGTATGCGAAACCCGTCTGGACAGAAGAAGAAAATTTGCTGATGAGTTCAGTATTCCCCCTGAAAGACAGTTTGAAAATTTTCAGGATGTATTAAATAAAAAATCAGCCGATCTTTGCATAATCACAACACCAGATGAACTACACTACGAACCGGCAAAAATGGCAATCGAAGCAGGTTATGATATTTTATTGGAAAAACCTATATGTAACGATAAACAAGGTATAATAAAACTTCTTGAGCTAAATAAAAAATACAAAAGATTTATAGGAATATGTCATGTTCTAAGATATGCTCCCTTTTACAAAAAACTTAAAGAAATTCTCAATTCATCGGCAATAGGTGAAGTAATAACAATAG
>JAOADS010000177.1 GCA_026417195.1 Ignavibacteria bacterium
GGATATAATCAATCCGGACGGCAGTGTTATAAGACCAGACAGACTTATATTAAAAGACAGATCGGCAACCGTCATAGATTTCAAGACTGGTTCTCCAAGTGATGAACATCTTAAGCAGGTAAGTAATTACGGAAAGATATTGAAGCAAATGGGATTTGGTGAAGTAAAAAAGTTTCTATATTACATTGACAGAATGGAGGTTATAGAAGTTTAGTGAAAGCTTTCCTTGAGAAACTTGCAGATGAGATACTTACAGTTTATCCGGATCCTTCAGAAGTTACAGTTATTTTTCCTTCCAGGCGGGCGGGAATTTTTTTCCGTAAATATTTCTCTGAGAAAATAAAACATCCCGTTTTCTCTCCGGAGATTTATTCGATATCTGATTTCATAGAGAAGCTGTCTCCCTTACGTTTTGCAGGAGAACTTGAACTGATCATAGAGCTTTACCATGTCTTTGGTAATTTTAATCAAGCAGAAGTAGAAGAATTTGACAGGTTTTATCCCTGGGGAAAAATGATGCTATCTGATTTCGATGAGGTAGATAAGCAACTCTCGGATGCTAAAAAGCTTTTCAGAGCTGTGAAAGCAGAGAAAAAACTGGAGGAGGAGTTTCAACTGGAGTTTGAAAGTACACCGGATTCTTTCTGGAAGATGTTTACAACAATGAATCCATCAGATCTTAAAGAGGATTTTCTTAAAACCTGGGAGATTCTCGGAAGTGTTTATGAAAATTTCAGAAATACACTTCTGGAAAAAAACTCCGGATATGAAGGAATGTGTTACAGGAAGGTGTATGAAATGATTCAGACAGGCCAGCTTAAACCACGAAATGTAGTTTTTGCAGGATTTAATTTCCTTAATAAGTGTGAAGAGGGAATCATTAGGAAACTTTTAATTGAAGGTGAGGCAAGGATTTACTGGGACGCTGATGAATATTATCTTAAAAATGAAAAACATGAGGCTGGAAGATTTATCAGGGAGAATTTTAGAAAATTTAGAATAAACGAACCTCTTTGGCTTGAGAAAAAATTAGCTGAAGACAAAAAGAATATAAAAATTACAGCTGCGCCCCTGATAGCAGGGCAGGCGAAAGCTGCCGGTGAAATAATCAGAGGTATTAAAGAGTCTGAACTCGGCAACACAGCACTTGTACTTCCGGATGAATCTCTTCTGATTCCGGTTTTGAGTTCACTGCCGGATTCTGTAAAGGAACTTAATGTAACCATGGGTTATCCTCTGAATGAATCTCCTTTATACAGGCTGATGCAGCTGGTTGGTAGGCTTCACAGAAATAAAAAACAAAACGGATATTATTACAAAGATGTATGTGAAATACTGCTTCACCCGTATATCAGGTTTGTAAATACATCAGAAAATTTCAGGGCTGTAAACAGAATTAATAAAAATAATATAATCTACATTAACCGTGAAAGAATACTGAATTTTTATAATACTCCTTCTTCTCTTATTATAGGCATTTTTTCCGATCCGGATGAAATAGGCGTTTACAAATATCTGAAAGAAATTTTACTTAACATTGAGTCAGTCAGAGAAAGTGATGCTCTCAATAGGTTTGACAGGGAATTTGTTTTCAGGGTTTATTCACTGCTTGATGAGTTTCACAGAAGTGTGGAAAAATATCAACTGAAGCTTAAGAGTCATGTTTTTATCAGATTTTTTAATGACAGTCTTAATTCAGAAAGAATTCCGTTTGTAGGCGAGCCTCTAAAAGGACTGCAGGTTATGGGACTTCTTGAGACGAGGACTCTTGATTTTGAAAACGTTATCATACTCTCTATGAATGAAGGCACAATGCCTAAACTAACAAGGAAAAGTTCCTACATACCATATAACATAAGAAAGTCATTCGGACTTCAAACCTATGAGGATGATGATGCCATAGCTTCGTATCTATTTTATAGACTTATTCAGAGAGCGAAAAATATTTACTTAATATACAAAACTGAGGAAGAAGGTCTTGCACCGGGTGAAAAAAGCAGATTTATAATGCAGCTTGAATACGAACTGGCGGAAGTAAATAGGAACGTTAATATTAAAAATGAAAGGTATGTACCGGATCTAAGCCTTAGAAACAAGCGTGAGATATCAATTACCAAAGACCGTGAAGTCATCGATTCTTTGAAAGATATCTTATACTTCTCGCCGTCAGCCTTAAGTACCTATATAAGTTGTTCACTGAAATTTTACTTTGAAAGAGTTTTGCGTCTGAAAAAAGAGGAATCTGCAGAAGAAGTTCTTTCAGGTGCTGGATTCGGGAACATTTTGCATTATATAATGCAGGAGTTATATAGAGCTTACGAGGGGCAGGAAGTTACACAGTCTGTTATAGAAATTTTAAAGAAAGAATTTGAACGGGATTATGAAAGATACTGGCTTGAAGCATGTGATCACATTGAAGAACTAAAAGAGTTTTCAAGGGAGCTTTCAGGCAGAAATTTGCTTCTGAAACATGTTATGAGGAAAATTGTTTTAAATATTTTGGAAAATGACAAACTTCAGGCACCTTTCAGAATTTTAAATCTGGAGCTTGAACTAGAAAAGAATTTAAACATTTCTGATAAATTAAGTTTGAAGTTAAAAGGTGTTATAGACAGAGTAGAGGAGAAAGGCGGTTATGTGAGAATCATTGATTATAAAACCGGTAAAATTAAATTTTCAGCCGATGATTTCAAAGAACTATCTTTTGAAAAAATTTTCAGTAATCCCAAGCTGAAGGAAATTTTTCAGCTATTCTGTTATGCATATCTTTATATTGAAAACAATCAGGGAAGTGACATCATAATAGGATTATATCACATTAGAGAATCAAGCAGAGGGATTGAACTTATAAAACCCGATCCGGAGAATCATACGGGCCTTGATGAGTTTGAAGTTAATCTGAAAAAACTACTTGGTGAAATGTTTAATCCGGATATTAAGTTTTCACAGACTACTGAGAACATAAGATGTAAGTGGTGTGATTTTAAATCTATATGTTACAGGGAAGATACATAGGTGTTTGTAAAAATTTGTAAATCAGATCTGACCATTAAACCTTTATTCGCTATCTGATGTCTATTATTATGTAAGTCAAATTTAAATCTTATAAGCCATGTTTAATCTAAAATCAATCATTCCATTAATCTGTATTATCCTATTTTCATTGTCTTCTTTTGCCCAGAATAAAGATGGGTGGAAAAACAAAACTCCAGAGGAAATAGCAGAGAAAAGGGCTGCTAAACTCAAAGAAAAACTTTCTTTAAGTGATTACCAACATAAGCAGATCTATGATATTATTCTTAAATCTGTTTCAGAGATTAAATCATTAAGAGAACAAAAAAAATCGACCGGTGAAGTTGACAGGAAAGTATTGAGAGAAAAGATCAAGTCCCTTAGAAAAGAAACGCATGATAAAATAGTCTCTGTTCTTACACCAGAGCAAAGGGCTAAGTTTGATGAAGTCAAGAAAAAGAAGATGGAAAAGAGAAAGGAACACAAGCAAAAGAGTATTAAAAAGAATAAAAAGTAAGTTACTTCTCTCATTTATGGGCTGTCATAATTAAGACAGCCCTTTCTAATTTCAGGTTTTAAGTTTCTTCTTCTTTGCAGCAGGAAAGAGAACATTATTGAGAATCAGTCTGTATCCGGGGGAATTTTTATGATATGAAAGTTCAGTTTTCGGATCTCCAACTGCATGCTGATAATCCTCCGGATCATGCCCTCCGTAAAAAGTAAATGTTCCTCTGCCCAGATTACCGTGAATGTATCTTATCCAGTCTGTTCCTTCATTTTTTGCCATTATTGTTACAGATGGCTTTATGAACTTTTCCCTGAATGCAGTTTCCTGACCAAGGAAACCCTTGATTACTGCTGTGTGACACTGTGTTAGCATAGATGGGACCGGATCTATTTTAGCCGAGAAATCAAACAAAGTAAAATAATCATTATAC
>JAOADS010000178.1 GCA_026417195.1 Ignavibacteria bacterium
ATGTGTATAAGAGACAGCGCTTGAGGAGCGTAAAGCTGCCCTGGATAAACTCTTCCCTTATCAGAAAGATGACTTCCTGGCAATATTCAGGGAAATGGGAGACCGCCCGGTAACAATAAGGACCCTTGATCCTCCGCTTCATGAATTCCTGCCTCATACAGAAAGGGAACAGAGAGAACTTGCTGAAAAACTTGGCAAGACTTATGAGGAAATAAAATCCAAAGTTGATTCACTTCACGAATTCAATCCAATGATGGGACACAGGGGATGCAGGCTGGGAGTAACGTATCCGGAAATTACAAGAATGCAAGCAAGAGCAGTTTTCACTGCAACCGTTGAAGCCAAGAAATCAGGCATTAATGCCTTTCCGGAAATTATGATACCCCTAGTAGGTGATTACAGAGAACTGATGAATCAGGCAGAAGTTGTTCATCAGGCAGCTGATGAGATAAAAAAAGAGTCAGAGACGGAATTTGATTACCTCGTTGGAACTATGATAGAAGTTCCGCGTGCTGCCCTCACTGCTGATGAAATAGCAAAATGTGCAGACTTTTTTTCATTCGGTACAAATGACCTCACACAGATGACGCTTGGGCTTTCAAGAGATGACTCCGGAAAATTTCTTCCTTATTATATAGGCAAGGAAATATTCGATTCGGACCCGTTTGTAACTATAGACAAAAGTGTAGGAATGCTTGTCAAGGCAGCTGTTGAGAAAGGCAGGAAGGTTAAACCAAAGCTTAAAGTAGGAATATGCGGCGAGCATGGAGGAGATCCTGCTACGATTAATTTCTGTGAATCAGCCGGTCTGGACTATGTAAGTTGTTCTCCGTTCAGAATTCCTATTGCAAAAATCTCTGCAGCTCAGGCAGCAATAAGGAAAAAAGTAAAGAAAAAGTCCAAAGAGAGAAAAAAATGAGAAAGTTTCTTATCTTCTCAGCCCTTTGCTTTTTTTTGATATCATGTTCTGAGGAAGAACCGGAATTCGTTGACGATAAACCAAGTGTAAAGATTGAAAAAAAACCAGACACAACAAAGAAAACCAACTCTACTGAAAAAACAAGTGAAACTAAAAATCCTTTCCGTGATGAAAAACCAGTTGCTGTAATTTCACCTGTAGAAGCCGGACAGTATAACGGAAAAGTAGTTACCGTAAAGGGCTTTGTTGCTGATGTCTATAAGTCTGAAAAAGTTGCATATCTGAATTTCACGGAAAAATATCCGAAGAATCCCTTCTCAGCAGTAATATTTGCCAGCCGTTTCAGCTCTTTTGAAAACATAGAAGATTATAAACTAAAGGACGTTGAAGTAACAGGCAGGGTATCGTTCTACAGAGGCAAGCCACAGATCATAGTTGACAGTCCGGAACAGATAGTGATAAGGTGAATGTTATTCATTGTTTAGATGGAAATATAAGAACAATTGATTTGGCCTAGGTTCTTCAGGAAGGTGCTATTGTTGGTTTAATCTGATTATACGTCATCATTCATTCCACATTTCTCATTATGCTATTTTAGTTTATATCTTCCCAGTCATGTCTTTTTAAGTCTGTTATATTCTTCATTATCTCCTCAGCACCTTGCAGATCAGTTTTAATCGCACCGAGAACATCGTCAACGTACTTCTTCTGTCTCATACCTACAAGCACTGAACTTACTCCTTCAAGTGAACTAAGAATGAGAATACTTTTCTGGGAAAGTGAAAGGTTAACACAATTTTCGGGTAGCATAGTATTAAGATCCTCATGGATCTTCTTCGACCGTGTATTAGCCATAAATCCGTATATACTCTCCATAACAGACATAAGGTTATTAATCTGTTTTGCTATTTTATCAAGTTTGCTTTTCATCTCATCTGTAAGCATCTGGGAACCTACAAGCGTGGTAAGTGCGTAATTAACCCTTGGTATCAAAAACTGTTTCTTCACATCATTGAATCCCTCAATGGAACCGAAGTTTTTCCAGTTATCCCTCAATAACTTGCCTGCTCTGAGAAAATAATTAACTGCATCTTTCTTTTCTTCGGAAAGATTAAGAAAGTCCAGATATTCTTTCATAAACTCCTCTTCCATAGATTCAAGAAGACCTATCTCAGCTATTATTCTGGTTTCATCCAGTTTAAGATGTTCGGAATTAACTTCAAAGTCTGCAAGTCTAAGCAGTTTATTTTCTGAAATAGCATTCAGCGGCCTATTAATCAGGACGCCCATATCACTCTGTTTTGCAAGCTCAAGTAATGTGCAGGAAGAATTGCTCTGGTTTAAATTTACAACAGCTCCCCGTTCAAGAAGGTTAAGCGGAAATTGAATTACATTAAACCTGTTATTAGGGGATAGCTTCTCAGCTGCCTTAATACATTCCTCAAGGGAAGTAAAAACCGGATCGTCTGAACTTTTAACAAAAGAATTTGAGGAAATCCCGTAAAAGGCTATTCTGCCGGCATCAATTTCTGATTCAAGAAATTCAAAAGCCTCACTGATCCGTCTGTAATACTCGTGTCTTAATTCTGAAGTCTCAAGTTCTGCAGAAAGTGACGAATCAAGAAAATATTCCGGATTGTGCAGAAGATATACATCTATTTTTTCCAGCTTCATTCTTTCAAGTGACTCTTTTACCTGATCCTTAAGGAAATCAGGATGAATACAATGCCAGAGATTCTCTGAATATTCCGTCACATCCCTGTAAGCGTTTCCCTCATCAGACATCTTTTTCGCTCTTTCAAGGTTCCTGCCCTGAATGTATCCGCCCTTTGTAACTATGACCACTTCTTCCCGCTTCAGTTTGCCTGAATTTACCAAATCCACAAGGACATTACCTACCAGGATTTCACTTCCTCCGTCTGAATAATTTGAGGAAGTATCGATCAGGTTTATACCGGACGTCAAAGCATATTTAATAGAATCAAAATGTTCCTTTACACGGTAGTCAACCCTGTATGCTCCGAATCCGCATGCTGAAACAATAAGTCCGGTTTTTCCTAACTTTTTGTACTTAAGCTCAGGGAACCTTGAAGAAAACTCCTCCGTAGCTATGATTTGAGCAGCTGAACTAATTAAAGACATTTTTGCAAATATAAAACGAAAGGTTATAATATGAAGTGTGAATTTAAACCGTTAGTCTCTGTAAAATAAAACTGTTTGCAGTGTGATTTATACATTATTTTCAAATTGTATTTAATTACTATCTTTAGTAATTTTCGTTTAAATACTTGGAGAAATTATGAAAAATACTGCTTTAAAACTCACTCTTCTGGTAGGTTTTACCATTATTTCCTCCGGATGCGGATATAATACCCTTGTTTCACTTGATGAAACTGTGAATCAGGCTTGGGCTCAGGTTGAGAATCAGTACCAGAGGCGCGCTGACCTCATTCCAAACCTTGTAAACACAGTGAAAGCCTATGCTGAATTTGAAAAAGATGTGCTTACGGAAGTTACTGAAATGAGATCAAAGGTAAACGAAGTAAAAATTACACCTGATGATCTTTCAGACGAAGAAAAATTCAGAAAATTTCAGCAGGCTCAGGATGAACTCTCGGGATCGCTCTCCAGACTGCTAGTTGTGGTTGAAAACTATCCTCAGCTTAAGGCAAACGAAAATTTCATCCAGCTTCAGGCACAGCTTGAAGGAACTGAAAACAGAATAGCTGTTGAACGTAAAAAATATAATGAAGCTGTTCAGGAATATAACACAACTGTGAAAAGGTTTCCCACTCTTATCACTGCTAAAATATTCGGATTTAAAGAAAAACAATATTTTCAGTCAGCACCTGGAACAGATAAAGTTCCGGACGTAAAATTTGATTTCAATAAAAAAGAAAAGTAATTCAACAAATAACTAAAACAAGATTTACCTCAACATGCAGGCAGTTGTAATGGCTGGTGGTTTCGGAACAAGGCTAAGACCTCTTACGGCTAATATTCCTAAACTTATGACGCCTCTGCTTAAC
>JAOADS010000179.1 GCA_026417195.1 Ignavibacteria bacterium
CTATTATTATGTATTCATATTCGGCAACTGCACGTCTCAGGGCATTTTTCAGCACAACCCTGTTTTCAGCTGTTTTATTAAACCTGTCATCACGCTGTATTGTATTTACATTTGAGGCAATGAAATCAAGGTATTCAAACTCAGTATGATTTATCACGTGTTCTATTGAAAGAGTGTAACTGAATACCTCACAGATACCTGCCTTCACCTTATCCGGTGTATATCCGAGATACATTGCACAGGCTCCGAAAGGATCTGCATCTATAAGCAGTGTTTTTTTCTCAGCAACTGCCAGCGAAGCTGCAAGATTAACTGCAGTTGTTGTCTTGCCTACTCCGCCTTTGGGCAGACATATTGAAATAACCTTTGCACTCAATTTTTTCTTTCTGTTATAATTTTATTCTTCAGCCTTACTGCATCAGGAAAATCCGGATTAACGGAAAGCGATTTCTCAAGGAACCTCATAGCGGTTTCAGGATTTCCGTTTTTGTAGTGATAATACGCTGTTTCATAATACATACCCGGAATTATGTTATATAACTTCCTTTTATGAAAACTTTCCGTATCGGATCTCCTTATTTGAAAGTCAAGAAACCTGATACCGGCGTTTGAATCATATCCGTAATTAGCCGGTACATTTCTGTAAACAAGCCCGTCCGGTATCATATTAATTTTTTTCAGAAAAGGCTGAATATCCTTGTCAAATGTGAAATCTGCAGTGAAATATAACGGGTATTTCTCTGAAATTTTATATATAAATTTTTCAACAAGCACAGATAACTTCTGAACTCTGATGCGTTCATCCCTGTCATAAACAGAAATATATTCCTCTGCCTCGGTTCTGACAAGAGCATAAATATCTGGATAGTATTTCTCTATTGTTTTAAGGAACCACGGCGCTGAGAGAAACTTAAGCATAAATACTTTCACGTCTGATCTGAGTTTCTCAACATGCTGAAAATACATTGAGCCGCTGTAAATGTCTGCAAACTGCATAGTGAAAATTATAGAACCTTCTTGAAGGTTATTTAAAATTCCGAGAGTATAGTCCTCATTTAGATAATCTGAACTGTTGTCATTGCGTTTGAAATTAAGAGCAATGGAAGTAATAACTACAGCTGCAAGAGCCAGAGTTAGTTTTGTTTTAAGATTACCTGAAAATTTCATAAGTGAGAAAATAAGACCTATGCCAGCTAAGAGAGATAAAATGTAATAGGCTGCTGCATAATATGAGCTGATGTCTATTATGTTATAATTAAATGATACCAGCAGACAGGTTAAGATAGTAATCATAAGAAGGGGAAATAGTTTCTTATCTTTCTTCCACAGAATTACTAAACCCCAAAGCCCGGCTATTCCGGATAATATGCCTGTTTCCCTGTAAAGTTCTTTCAGGAAGTTGGCAAGGTTAATTGAAAAAGCATTACCTGAAGAAAACATCAGCTGACTGTAATCTTCGCCCCTTATGTGGCGGATTAAATTAGGTAAGTTATGAGGATCTGACCAGTTAAAGAAAGGTTCGGAAGATGCCCTTAACATAAGAACCGAATAAAGCAGAAGTCCGGGCATAAGAAGAAACAAACGTTTGACTACAAAAAGAGTAGTTTGTTTATCAGAACTATACTGCAAATAGAAAAGAAATATTACAGCGGGAAGAAGATAAACTGTAGTCAGGTGATTTGCAAAACTCATGCCCAGCAGAAACATAAGCAACATCCAGTATTTCCGGTTATCGTCACGGCGCTTAAGACTGAAATAAACTTTAAGCAGATAGTAAAAGATTACAGATATAAAAAGAAGATGCAGAGCATAAACCTCATTCTGAGTGGCGTTAAACCATATGGAAGATATAAGCCCGCATGAAAAAGATGAACATGAAGCGGAAATAAAAACTTCAATATCAGAAAAAGAACTTCCGTGTTTTTTGTTTCTCTCCGACATTAAATTTCTTATCAGAAGCTCTGAAGCAAAGAAAGTAATAAACACAGCAGAAGAAGTAAGCAAAGCGCTCAAGAGATTAAGTTTATAAATAACACTGAAAGGCAGAGGAAGATGAGAAAACAGAAAACCAAGTATTAAATACAGAGGATAACCCGTAGGATGAGGTATCCCGAATGTATAGCAGACAGCTGCAAGTTCTCCGCTGTCCATAAACGTAACTGTGGGATGAAGAGTTATGATATATACCACAAGACAAAATAAAGAAGGAACCAGAGCAAACAGATACCTATTCAACTTTCACCTCCAGAATTCCTACAGATTCAATTTCTGCTTTGACAACATCTCCGGCTGACAGTCTGGAAACACCGGAAGGCGTACCTGTAAAAATAACATCTCCCTTTTTCAGACCAAAGATATATGAAAGATAATGAATTATGTAATCAATCTTAAATATCATCTGAGAAGTATTTGCAGATTGCCTGATTTCTCCGTTAACAGAAAGTGAGATATTCAGGTTATTCACATCAGATATATTTTCCTTAAGGACAATCTCTGAAACAGGCGCTGAGGATCTGAAACCCTTTGACAGAGTCCAGGGCAGACCTTGTCTTTTGGCTTGAGACTGAAGATCTCTTAAAGTGAAATCTATACCGACAGCATAACCCAAGATGAAATCGTCTGCATCTGAAACTGAAACATTGTTACAGTCATTAGCTATCACAACAACAAGTTCTACTTCATTCTGCAGATCATCTGATATTTTCCTTCCTGCAAATGAAGGTATAGTTACAGTTTCTGGATTTACAGCAAGTGATGATGAAGGTTTAAGAAATACAACCGGTTCTTCAGGTAAAACATTATCTCCCATTTCACTGATATGATCAGCATAGTTCTTACCTATACAGAAAATATTTTCACATCTTAAAGTAAGATCAGAATCTATGATTTTAAGTTCAGACATTAATCAGAAATTTTTCTTTGTTAACTATACCTTCGGCTTTACATGAAACTTCCCATCCGTCAAAGGGAGTATTTCTGCTTTTTGAATGAAACTTCTTTCTGTCAATTATCCAGTTCCTCAGGTTAATCACAGTTAGATTAGCTATATCTCCTTCTCTGATCCTGATTTCCCCGAGCCCGAGTATCCTTCTTGGATTAACGGACATCTTCATTATCATTTCCTCAAAAGTAATTATGTTTCTCTTCACAAGGTATTCATAGCTTAAGGCAACTGAAGTTTCAAGTCCGATTATACCGAATGGAGCGTTTTCGATTGACTGCAATTTTTCTTCATCTGAATGAGGTGCGTGATCAGTGCATATAACATCAATTGTTCCGTCTTTGAGACCAGTCAGTATTTCATTCACATCATCACGTGTCCTGAGCGGAGGATTCATCTTTGCATTTGTTCCGTATTTCTCAACAGCCTCATCTGTCAATATAAAGTGATGAGGACAAACCTCTGAAGTTACATTCAGTCCTTCACGTTTTGCCGAACGCACAAGTTCAACTGATTCTTTTGTACTTATATGCTGAATGTGATATTTAGCTTGAGGATATTTTCCGAGCAGATTAAGATCTCTTTCAATGAGTTTATATTCAGATTCATTGGGAATACCTTTAAGGTTAAGTTTCTCTGATATTCTCCCTTTATTTATCACGCCGCCGTCAGAGATCTTCATAATTTCACAATGCTGGACAACAGGAAATCCAAGTTCAGAACTTTTGCGGAAAAGCTCCTCCATAATCTCTTCATCTTCCACGGGACTTCCGTCATCAGTGATTGCACGGGCACCTGACTCAACCAGAATATCCACATCAGAAATTTCTTTACCTTTTCTTCCCCTGGTGGCACAGGCTGAAGTGTAAACATCAACTATTTTGTTTTCCGATTTTCTTTTATTCGCATCTATTACAGAACGATTGTCAACAGGAGGTTTTGTATTAGGCATCCTCAGAAC
>JAOADS010000180.1 GCA_026417195.1 Ignavibacteria bacterium
CCGTATCTATGCTTGGAATATCACCTGTTGTAACGCTTCTTATGGCTGAGGTAACTGAGTTTCCTATTGTGATTGTCGTCATAACCGAATCTCTTGAGAAACGGTTTATCCTGTGTGAGTTATTGTTCTGATCAATGGTGTCATATGTAAAAGTGTAAACCGAGCCTGGTCTTATGTCAATGTTTACTCCTGAAGGAGGAGGCGGAGGATTCTGTGTTGAATCTTCACCGCAGCTGATGAATATGAAAGCTGTAATAATGATTAATGGTATTTTCATTTTAGTATTAATTTTGTTGATAAAGAAAATGAGAATCTTTTATTTCCCAATAGATGATTTATGCCGTATGATCCGATGTCAAACTCAAAGTTCCTGAATTTAAGTCCTGCACCGGATGATATATAGAAATCTCCCGGTCCGCCGACTGTCAGAGAGTTTCTCAGGGCAAGGAAATCAAAAGGGAAATATTCAGCTGCAACTGCAAATATGTTTTTGTCTGTATTTCCGGGAAGTCTGTTGAATCCTTTCGTCCATGAAATTTCAACAAGCAGACGTTTGTCCACTCTGTAAGCAACCGATGAACGGAATTTTAAGGGAAGAGATGAACTGAAAGGACTTATTGTATCTCTTTCCGTGAAACCTCCCAGATCGTTCACGAATCTGTTATAAACAGGATCTTCCGGCCTAACGGAGAAATCATAATAGGCAAATGAATCTGTGTCGTTGTTAATCACAGTGTTGTAATTCCAGTTTATTTTCCCTATGTCAGTAATGCCTGCCCCTAAGCGGAAATCCCCGGCTCTGAAGTTCATTCCCAGATCAAGACCCCAGCCTATGCCGGCCGGCTTAGGCAGCAGGTTAAACTTTTCATCTGCTCCGTCTCTGTAATCACGGAAGTAATCTGTAAGTGCAGACTGTGTGTGAAAGTTCTGTTTGCCTTTCACGCTGTCTATGTGGTTTACTCCGTTTATCCTCTGAACTCCCCAGGTGCTTATCTGAAGAGAAGAACTGTAGGTTGTTACGTTTCCGAATCCGTGAACAAGCGATGATGAGAAGCCAAATGAAAGTTCTGTCAGTTTCCCGAGCGGGAATTTCCTTGCATAACCAAGTGAATATTTCCTTATCCACCAGGCTATTGCCTCAGATTGTGAGAGTTTCACGTCTGTGAGATTGTAACTTCCGTTTTTGTTTATAAAAAATCCGAATGTAAGGGGAAGGTATTCATCACGGCTGTTGACTTCTGTATTCAGTCCGACTTTATCGGCAACCGTGATGTTGAACGAACCTGCTTTGGGTAAAGTTATATTAACTGAAAACCATCTTAGTTCAAAGTCATAGTTTACATCAGTCTTCTCAGACGGCAGAACGTTCTGCCTGAACTCAAGAACAGAGTTTAAATCTGTGAAAAGATTTGCAAACGTGGTTCTGTTGACTGATAAATATTTCAGATAGTTATTATAAAATCCTATTGATGAATCTGAACCGTATCCTCCGCCGAGTGATAAGACTGAGATCTCCCATTTCCTGTCTCCCTCACCGTTTGCAAAGTTGGCGGGATTTATTCCGTATGCGTTTATCCCTTCTGATGATGCTACAGTAGCAAATCCCATAGATGTTGTTCTTGCATCTGAACGGAGACCGGTCTGTGAATTAACAGTCATTACGGTAAAAAGCAGAGCTATTATTATCAATTGTTTTCACTTTTGATAAACTTAATTAATTATATCGTTATTTTCAACCGTTAAAGTCAGCATTGATATAAAGGATAACGTTTTCTGATGAATTTTATCAATTCAAAGGTTTATATTTGTGAATTGCAGGAGACTGAAAATAAGGGATCTTTTCTGACTGAGATTAATCTTTTCCTTTACGTTATCATAGTTCTGATATTTATTTTCATAATCTATCAGGGGATCGGATCAGTTTTCACACTTGTAGCCGGTGGTTTTAAAGAACCGGACGTGAAAACTATGAGA
The DNA here is from genome assembly GCA_026417195.1 of Ignavibacteria bacterium. Classification (GTDB taxonomy): domain Bacteria; phylum Bacteroidota; class Ignavibacteria; order Tepidaquicellales; family OLB5; genus JAOADS01. Next base: position 1,975 of record JAOADS010000180.1, read on the forward strand.
GTGATACTTGCGTTCAGTCAGTTTATGCTGATTCTGGCACCGGCTGTTTTCTTCACAAGGTTAAGAAGTAATGATCTGAAAACAGATCTCAGGCTGAAAGCACCGGGTCCTTTTGTTCTGCTGCTCTCAGTTCTCGGGATCATATCAGTTCAGCCTCTTCTTCAGGGATATCTGACGCTTCAGGAAAGTTTTATTGATTCAGTTCCTTTTCTGAAGGAAACTCTTAAACCTCTGAAGGAAATCTTTGACACACTTGAAGAAAGCACCCTGAAAATCGTAAGGGCTTACTCGTTTTCTGAATTTCTGACTGTTGTATTTGTGATTTCTGTTACACCGGCTGTATGTGAGGAAGTTCTTTTCAGAGGATTTGTTCTCGGGAATTTCCTGAAACTTATGAAACCGTTTTTATCTGTTTTCCTGAGCGGATTTCTGTTTGCATTATATCACTTTCAGCCTTTTAATCTGCTTCCGCTTGTTGCCTTGGGTTTCTATCTTGGTTATGTGGTTTATTTTTCGGGCAGCATATGGACGGGCGTTATATGTCATTTCGTGAATAACTTTATGGCTTCATATTTCCTTTACTCTTCCGGAAAGGAAGAATTTGAAACACCGGATATTACAGGTGATAAAACTTTAAGTATTCTTCTGGTATCTGCTGTTTCTGTTGTGTTCTTTATATACGTACTTGTTTCAATTTACAGATACGGAAAGGAAGGTAAAACTGAATAACACAACGGTGAGGATTATAGTTGGCGTTCTGGGTATTCCGCTTATCATAATCCTTGCTGTTTACGGTAATTATTATTTTCTTGTATTCTGTGTTATAGTTTCATTTTTCTGTATGAATGAGTTTTACAATTTGTTTGAGAAGCCGGGTCCGATGATGAAATGGTTCGGAGGTATTTCAGTTCATAAAACAGTTTTCCTTCTCATCAGTTCGCTGATAGTGATTAATTTTTATTTCGAACATGTAAACTATGTCCTTATTCTTTATTTTCTGATGTTCGTTTACCTTATTACGGATGAGATATTCAAACACGAGAAACACTTCGAAGCAATAGGTACGTGGATGCTCTCAGTTGTTTATATTTCAACACCTTTCGGACTTTTAAGTCTTATGGCTTCAGATAAGTTCATAGGAATCTTCGGTGCAAATTATGCTTTGATATCACTTATACTCATCTGGACAAGTGATACGTCTGCTTTCTTCGGCGGGAAGATGTTCGGGAAACATAAAATGGCTGAGAGAATAAGCCCGAAAAAAACATGGGAAGGTTCAGCATTCGGATTTCTGTTTACACTGACGGCATCTGTGTTACTGTATTTGTTTTTCCGTGATGAAGGTTCTTTAGTTCACTTTCTCCTGATAGGATTAATAGTTGCAGTTTTCGCACAGATAGGTGATCTGTTTGAATCGCATCTGAAGAGAATGGTAAAGGTTAAAGACTCATCTAATTTCATACCTGGTCACGGGGGTTTCCTTGACAGGTTTGACAGTATGTTATTTGCAGTTCCGGCTGTATATATTTATCTTTATCTGAAAAGTATAATTTAAATTGCATCTTTTATTAAGAAACTGTCACGTAATCTCACCTTCTGACGGAATAAACGGAAGGTTTGATATACTTATTCAGGGAGGCGTTATAGTTAAAATGGGAGTTGTCTGGCAACACGTCAGGGAATGTGTTCAGTATGACCTCTCGGGCAGAATAGTTACACCGGGCTTATTTGATATGCACGTTCATTTCCGTGAGCCGGGTGAGACCTATAAGGAAACTATAGAAACTGGTTCACTTGCAGCTGCTTACGGAGGATTTACCGGTGTTCTGATGATGCCTAA
>JAOADS010000017.1 GCA_026417195.1 Ignavibacteria bacterium
CAGATGTGTATAAGAGACAGGTGTAGGGTGTTTCCCGTTCCAGCGTTTTATATATTCCTGAAGTGCTTTTTTAAACTGATCCTCTCCGAGAAACTCACGCATTATGTTATAAGCAACACATGGTCTGAAGTAAGCATGATTTCCATACATTTCGCCCATACGAACGTTGGAAGAAAACATCATGGGAACCTCATCAAACTGACCAGAATAATTAAGGTATCTCATTACATTCCTTGCCCTGAAATCAATTGACTTATCAATCTCATACTGTATATACTCACTTAACATTTGTGTCATACCTTCATCCATCCAGGCATATTTCCTCTCATTTATTCCCATATAGAAAGGAAAATATGTATGCACCACTTCATGAACTGTCACGTAAACCATCCAGATACGTTCATAATTTGAACTCTGATTTACCATCATAGGAGTTTCCATGCCACCGCCGCCGTTGAAAACTGTTATTTTCGGATAGGGAAAAGGTACTCCGGGCAGTTCATGTGAGAGAAGCTTCACTGTCTTTGCTGCAACTGCACACACTTCATAGAAATCAAGTGATGCGGGATTATATGCTGAATTTACAAATACTCTCCTGTTTTTATCAACCTGAACCGATGTACCGTCCCATAGGTAATATTTAGCAGCACCAAATGAGAAATCAGGAACATAGCTTGCAATAAACCGCCACGTCTGATATCCACCGGTACTCCTGAAAGGAGATTTAGGAAAGTCATAATCTTCCTTTTTTATTATGTTCAGAACCTCATCGCTCTGCTGAGCCTCAACGTAACGTTTGTAAATTGCATCATTCATTACCTCCGGGGCATTCATCAGGTTACCGGTTGCCCAGACTCCGTAACCTTCAGGTACTTTTATCCTTACATCATAGTCATTGAAGTCATTATAAAACTCTGCCTGCCCGGTATACTCAATTATATCCCAGCCATCTATATCATCATAAACTGCTATCTGAGGATACCAGTAAGCTATAAAGAAAGTAGTAGAGTCATACCTGCCCATCCTTATTTTCCTCTCTGAGGGAATTTCAAAATTCCACGAAACATTTATAACTGCCTGTTTCCCCGGTTTGATATTAAGTCCCTTCACAACCATATTTGTTCCTGTAATTTCAACAGACGTGTCAGATGAAATATTATAGTAAATATTATTTATGACAAGGGAATTGATCTCTATCCCTTCTGTAAATTCCTCATTCCTGAAAGGGAAGTCTTTAGGTGTGCTTGATTTAAAAAAATTCTGATAGAGCCTGAATACAATTCTGTCAAGTACATCAGGTGAATTATTGTAGTATATTATAACTGCTGATCCGTAAAGTTTCCCGCTAAGAGGATCAAGTTCAGCTGTAATTTTATAATCAGCCTTGTTCTGCCAGTAGTTAGGTCCGGGCTTGCCGTCTGGAGATCTCGTACCTTCCTCATATGCTGCAAGATATTCAAGTGGAATGTAAAGAGGCTGTGAAATAAGAAATGAATCAGCAATAATCAGAAACAACAGGAGACTTTTCATTCTAACGATTATAAACAATGACTTACTTATAATAAAGGGATTATTTTAGTTAACGGAATATTGCATAAAAAGAATTAACTTATACAAATGAGCAGTTTTGTAAAAGGGATACGGGGAAAAATCTTTAAAGACGGAAAAGAATTCAGATTTATCGGTGCAAACGTCTATGAACTCGCAAACGTTGACAGCATCATTACGGAAAAGATTATAGAAGACTCATATAACTGTGGTTTCAGCGTTCTGCGTTTCTGGCTGTTTGAAAACAAAAGCCTTGAGCTACAGATAAAAAAATTAAATGAGATATGTGATTATGCAGGCAGAAAAGATATTAAGCTGATAGTATCAATGGCTGATAAATGGGGATATCTGCAGAACTACTCTATAGATGAGAATTGGTATAGGGAAGGATATAAAGAAAATTACATTAGTTATGTTAAAACCCTTTGCAGTGAATTCAGAGAGAGAAATGAAATTATGATCTGGGAGTTAATAAATGAACCTGAGACAGACTCATTTAATACAATTTATGAGTTCACTAAAGCTGTATCGGAAGAAATTAAATCTGTTAATGAAAACCATCTGCTTTCACTTGGTACTGTTGGCGGAATTGGAGATAAGTTCGGAGGCTACCTGTCTGTTTTCAGGAAAAAAAATTTCCGTGAGCTTTATTCAATACCCGCGATTGATGTTATTTCAATTCATGATTACAGTTATGACTCAAGCATTCTTGAAAGACTAGACGTTTTATTCCGCTTTAAGGGAAACCAGAAAACAGCTGCTGTATTTGAAAGGGCAGATGAGCTGGTAGATATAATTTTCGACAAATTTGACAATTCAAGGCTTAGCAAAGGTAAATTAACATATATACCTCTCACACTAAGATGGCTATGGGATAAATTAAATGAACATGATATTAATTTCTCTGCTGAGATCAGGAAACCACTGTATGTCGGCGAAGTTGGCTTCAAGTCAATTAAAGGAAGAGACAGGAAGAAACTCATAGAACTGGATACTGAAAGGAAATTCTCAGTTGGCGTATCGGGATACATACTTTGGTCATTTGAAGCACAGGGCTGGTCCAAAGACGGTCACGGATACGGATTTGGTCCCGATGACGGTTTTTGTGAAGTAGTAAAGAAATGGAATTCAAAATTTCAAAATTATAAGCATGAGAAATAAAATTCAGAAATTCTCAAGCGGTGCCAAGTGGGAATCTATAGTATGTTATTCAAGAGTTATCAAAGCTGGAAGCAGAGTAATAGTTACAGGAACGACCGCAACTGACGAAAACTCTGAAGTTGTGGGTAAGGGAAACGCCTATGAACAGACAAGATTTATATTTAAAAAAATAGAAAAATATCTGAAAACAGCCGGAGCTGAACTTGAAAACGTCATCATCAACAGAATATACATCACAGATATTTCAAAGTGGCAAGAAGTTGCAAAAGCACACGCTGAAATATTTTCTGAAATCAAGCCATGCACTACTATGGTAGAGGTGAAGGGACTGGTTCATCCGGATATGATTGTGGAAATTGAAACGGAAGCTTTTGTTTAACTCGGCTAATTTTGTCTGTATTTTAAAATTCCCTAAACCGTGAATTAACCTTTGGCAAAATACTTTTTCAGATTGCTTGAAAATTTACAACATTCCCTTGAAGCTTTCAGAGCGTTTCTAAATCACACACAGGAAATGACACAAAAAGTAAAAAAAGATTATCTGGATTTTATCAGATACATGACTCCACTTGTCAAAGCAAGTTCGTTGGGACACAATCTCAAAGAAGAAATTTATATGAAAGCTGTTAAATCAAACAGCTTTGCTTCAAAACCTTGGCTGATCGGGAAAATGGAAGAAGCACTAAGGTAGTTTTTTTAAAACTGGAAAATGCTTACCTGAAATCTGATAATTTAGTTTTAACATATTGATTTAAGATAATAAATTGATTATTTTAAATTATTCAAAAACACATCAGAAAGGAGTCGGATCATGAAATCACTTCGTGACATCTGCTCTTCAAAGCCCACATTTGTGGCAAAATGCGGACAGACAGTTTATGATGTAATTTGCGAAATGGCTAAAAACAACATTGGAGCTCTTCCTGTTATAGATGAAGACGGGAAACTAAAGGGAATATTTACTGAAAGAGATGTTTTGATCAGATGTGTTGCAAAAAGAATAAATATTGATAAAGTTAAAATTGAAGAGGTAATGACTAAAGGTGTGATAATTATGGAAGCCCATGACAGCTATGAAGAATGCCTTAAGATTATGAAACAGGAAGGAATCAGACATATGCCGGTCAGAGATGGTGATAAGTTAATTGGTATAGTTTCAATGCGTGACCTAATGGCTGAAGATGTTGAAGAAAAGAAACAGGAAATAGAAAATCTTAACAGCTACATATATTATTATAAATAAAACCCCTTATTCTGAAAGAAAATTAATAGGATTTTTTATCAGTAAGATCGGGTTATTGATTAAAACTACCTGAAGGTCTTAAATGTCAGATTCTTACTTAAATTTTCCCCGGACTTTCGGAGAGCTAAAAAAGTCCGGCTATAAAATAAAAACCGTAAAAGATGAAATCAGGGATAACCTGATACTGAAGCTCAGAAATAAAGAGCAGATTTTCCGAGGGATAATAGGATACGATAAAACTGTAATTCCAGCCATCGCCAATGCCTTACTCGCAAAACATGATCTCATCCTTCTTGGTTTAAGAGGACAGGCAAAAACGAAGATTGCAAGAATGCTTGTCAGTTTACTTGATGAGTATATACCTGTTGTAAAAGGATCTGAAATAAATGACAATCCGTTTGCACCTGTATCTAAATTCGCCCTGGATGTTATAAGAGAAAAAGGAGATGATACTGAAATAGAATGGATTGAAAGAGAAAGAAGGTTTGCTGAAAAACTAGCTACACCAGACGTTACAATAGCAGATTTAATAGGAGATATTGATCCCATAAAAGCTGCTACGCAACGCTTACATTATTCACATGAAGGTGTAATTCATTTCGGAATTATTCCCAGAACAAACAGAGGCATCTTTGTAATAAATGAACTGCCTGACCTACAGCCCAGAATACAGGTAGGTCTTCTTAACATAATGCAGGAAAAAGATATTCAGATTAGAGGTTTCAATATCCGCTTCCCGCTGGATATACTGATGGTATTTACAGCTAACCCGGAAGACTATACTAACAGAGGTAATATCATAACTCCGCTGAAGGACAGAATAGATTCACAAATACTTACCCATTACCCGATTACTATAGAAGATGGGATCAAAATCACTGAATCTGAGAGCTGGGTTTCAAGAAACTCCGGACGCAGGGTTATGATACCATATTTTTTCAAAGAAATAATAGAAACAGTAGCATTTCTGGCAAGACAGAGTGAATTCGTTGAACAGAAATCCGGAGTAAGTGCAAGGATGTCTATTTCTGCAATGGAAAACCTGGTCAGCAACTCAGAAAGGAGAGCTATTATAAACAATGAGGAAATCATTTATCCGAGAATTTCCGATCTGAATGCCATACTTCCTGCGATGACTGGAAAAATGGAACTTGTGTTTGAAGGGGAACAGGAGGGAAACGTAAAGGTAAGCAAGGCGCTTATAGGCAAAAGTGTAAGGGAAGTATTTAAAAAATATTTCCCTGATCCGCTTGAAAAAAAGAAAATAAAAAGATCAGCTCAGACTGAGGACATTACCACCAACAACGTTTATGATGAAGTCATAAAATGGTTTGAAGACGGAAATATACTAGAACTTGATGATGAAATCAGTTTCATTGAGTATTTCAACAGATTGAAAAAAGTAAAAGGTCTCGCGGCTCTTGTAAGTAAATACATAAAATGTGAGGATGATTATGAAAAAGCTACTATGATGGAATTTGTCCTTGAAGGGCTTCATAACTATTCCAAAATTGCCAAAGAAGAAACAGAAGGAATCACATCATATAAAGATATGGTTGGAGTTATGCTTTTCGGTAAAAACAAAGGATTAAGTTATGATTACGAATCTGAAGACTGGAGTTAACTCATTCAGATTTAACAGATGCAGACTGAAGAATTAATAAAACCCGTTGATACAGATACCTCATCAGAAGGTTTTACCCTTATACTTTTTAATGATTCCTATCATGAATTCGATGAAGTGGTGGTTCAGGTCATCAAAGCAACCGGCTACCCATATGACAAAGCAGAATCTATAACAATGGAAGCCCATACAAAGGGTAGAGCTGCTGTAATATCCGGTGCCCTTGATATCTGCTTAAGCGCTCAGGCAATACTTGAAGAAATTAATCTACGTACCTCCATAGAAGTAAGTGCCTGATAATGACACCCTCGGGATACCGTTACAATTCACTTCATTGGAAAGAAGTTTTATATGGCTATACCCAGGGTATTTTCCCAATGGGTAACGGAGAGAAATCTATTTCATGGTATGAAGCATCACCAAGAGCCGTAATAGAACTATCCGAGCCTCTGAAAATTTCCCGATCACTGAAACAGGTAATCAAAAAAAACATATTCACTATAAAAACCGATACTGCATTTGAAGAAGTGATACGTAGATGCGCTTCAAGAAGTAACACGTGGATAAATAAGCTCATAATTGATGCATATAACGATCTCTTTGAACTCGGGCTGGCTCATTCTGTTGAAGCCTGGAAAGATGAGAAATTAGCTGGAGGTCTATACGGAGTTGCTTTCAGAGGTGCATTCTTTGGTGAATCTATGTTCTATTCAGAAAGTAATGCATCTAAAGTATGCGTAGTCAAACTGTATGAGATACTGAAAAAAAATAATTTCAGACTTCTTGACATACAAACAATGACGCCTCATTTCATGAAGTTCGGTGCTGTAAACATTACTAAGGAAAAATATCATCAAAAGTTAAAAAAAGCTTTGGCTGTTGAATGTAGGTTTGAGCCGTAAAATAAAGAACAGAGGTTTTTTTATACCTCTGTTCTTGCTTTAACTCCGGATTAAAAACATCCGGTATAAGAGGAGGAGCAACAAAAATATTTTTAATATGAAAGAAAAAATTAAGGACAACCTGTCCCGTTACCGTTATCTACAATATCCCTGCATAGAGGACCAAGTATTGCAAGCAGTTCATTCTTTTCCTGCTGCGGTACACCTAATGAATTCAACGCTGCAACCAGATCTTCAACAAGAGCATTAAAGTGATTAATTGTAATGTTCATACCCTGATGAGCAGTCCTCATATCTTTTCCAAGATACAGACACGGGCCACCTGTAACCATACATATCTGCTGGACCAGATTTTGTCTCAATAATCTATATCTTACTCCAGTAGTATCTGCTAAAACAGCAGCAAAAAAGAAGTTAATGCGGTTGTCCATTGCAACATTATTTATAAAAACTGCAACAACTGTATCTATGGCATTTACACCTCCTAGTCGTGTATAAAGTGACCGTGTACTGGGATTATTAGGGTTTGTTGTGCTATCACTGCATCCTGTGAGATACAATACGCTTAGAAATATAAGAACGAGTATTGATTTAGTGAATTTATTCATAGTATTCTCCTCTCATAATTAATCCGGGAATAAATTCATTAATAACCATAATAAAATTTCTCTCCTTTCTGTTATTAATAGGTTTATAAGATTATACGTAAAAGTGTATAGGGTTGGATTTAGATACAGAATGAAATAAAGAAATAGGGAAATTTATATTTATTTAAAACCAGATAAAGAAATGAGACCCACTAAGAATTAAATCCTTAGGTTTCATATCAATGGCATATGTATTCTTTGACTTTCCGTCTTTTGACTCAATCCTGGAGCTCTTAACCTGAATAGTTCTGAATTTAGTAATATAAGTTTTATTACCGCATTGACAAATGTTTTCTTTCATTATGACTTCACCCGCAAGAAGGTCTGTTCAATAAAATTAAGCTTTTACATTCATCACATTTTGTTTTATTACCAATCATAACATGTTTACAATTCTGACATATTTTTCTAGCAATAATTTTGTTCTTTTGAGTTTTTGAAAAATCTTTACCACATTTACTGCAAACTAACGCCGGCGTATGGTTCCATCTTTCATTACATTTTCTGCATACATCTTTATGGATTATAAAATCTATGTATTCGTCATATACTGGATTATAAACATTTCAACCATGCTTTGATAATTCAAATGAGGTTAAAAATTCACCATATCTTGAGAAATGTTTTGGAGATAAATCATAAGTAGTTTTAAAATACTGTTTGCCTTTACCCATTTTCATCCTCTATTTTCTTCACCTTCTCAAGCCTCCTGACATATCTCTCAACATCTTTTTTAAACTCTGCTCCCAGAAAAGCCCTTGTGATTTCAACTGCAAGCAACTCTCCTACTATACCTCCGCCCATACATAAGACGTTCATATCATCATCTTCCACTCCCTGTCTTGCAGAGAATGTATCGTGACAGACAGCTGCTCTTATACCTTTGAACTTATTTGCTGCAACAGAGGCACCTACTCCGCTCCCGCAGATAATTATTCCTCTCCATGCCCTGCCTGATATTATAAGATTTGCAACTGATGACGCTATATCAGGATAATCAGCTGGCTCTTCTGAGTAAGTACCTGAGTCAATGATTTCATATTCATTGGAGAAAACCTCTATTAATTTCTTTTTAAGCTGAAATCCCCTGTGATCAGAGCCTATTGCTACTATTTTCATACATGCAAATTAATCAATAATTTAAAGATTAACAATAAATAATATCCCTTGAGTATTAATGTCATTTAACTTGGAATTAATTATAATTAAATTTGCAGTGTAATCAAAGAAATAATATGAAACTTGAAGACTTAACACAGGAACAAAGAAATAAACTCTCAGAATTTGGAGTTAATACGTGGTTCGTTATGGAACTTCTGGAAGATTATCTCAATAATCCGGATTCAGTTGGAGAAGACTGGAAGAAACTCTTCGACTCTCTTGGTTTGAACGGAAAAGGTAACGGACACAGAGAAACAGAAACCGTAAAAACTCCATACTTGTCAACTCCTGTTAACGTTCAGCTCAGCCAAGGTGAAGAAGCCATGGAAATAAAAGGCGTAGGTGAAAAAATTATTGAGAACATGACTTCAAGTTTAAGTATCCCTACAGCTACATCCTTCCGAACTATACCTGTAAAAGTCCTTGAAGAAAACAGAATAATAATAAATAACTATCTCAAGAAACATAATTCAGGTAAAATATCATTTACTCATATAATAGGATGGGCTATAGTTAAGGCTATATCATCCATGCCGGTAATGAATAATTCTTTCGGAATAATTAACGGAAAGCCTCACCTTATCAAAAAAACACATGTTAATCTTGGCCTTGCAGTTGATATAGAGAAAAAAGACGGCTCACGTTCTCTCATAGTTCCGAACATTAAGCATGCCGACAAAATGAACTTCAGGGAATTTTTTGATTCCTATAATGACATTATAAACAGATCCAAATCAGGTAAGATAGATATTTCAGATTTTCAGGGCACAACTATAACCCTGACAAATCCGGGAACTATAGGGACTGTAGCTTCTCAACCAAGACTAATGACTGGACAGGGAGCAATAATAGCAACCGGGGCTATAGACTACCCGGCTGAGTATCAGGCAGTAACAAAAGACATTATTACCATGCTTGGCATCAGTAAGGTAATGAACGTTACTTCAACATATGATCACAGAATAATACAGGGAGCTGAATCCGGACTTTTCCTTCAGAAAATTCATAAGCTGCTGATAGGAGAGGAAGGATTTTATGATGAAATATTTCAGGATCTTGGAATTCCTCAGAAACCTGTTTTATGGAAAGTTGATTATAATCCTGAAGACTTCGGAGGAATAGATAACCTTGAAGAGATCGAAAAACAGGCAAAGGCTATCCAGCTTATAAATATGTACCGTGTAAGAGGTCATCTGCTTGCAAACCTTGATCCTCTTAAATCGCAGGCTAAATATCATCCTGAACTTGATCCGTCAACATACGGATTTACAGTCTGGGATTATGACAGGGAATTTATAACTGCTGGGCTTGCTGGATTAAGAACAGCAACCTTAAGGGAAATTCTGGACATACTTCAGAAAACTTATTGTGAAAACATAGGTGTTGAATACAGGCATATTCAGGATCCTGAAGAAAAGCTCTGGCTTCAAAATAAAATGGAGCCCATTAAAAATCAGCCGTCATTTGAAAGCGAGGAAAAGAAACATATACTGTATAAGCTTATACAGGCCGAAAACTTTGAGAAGTTCGTTGACAGAAAATACATAGGTCATAAACGTTTCTCGCTTGAAGGCTCTGAAACAATAATCCCAGCTCTTGATTATTTACTAACTCTTGCAGCAAGAGACGGAGTAGATGAAATAGTCATAGGCATGGCTCACAGAGGAAGACTCAATCTGCTTGCAAATATCATAGGCAAAAGCATGCAGGAAATATTTTCAGAATTTGAAGACATTGCAGACGCAGATTCCGTTGAAGGTTCCGGAGATGTTAAATATCACCTTGGTGCTTCAGGAGTTTACAAAACATTTGACGGCAACAGCATAAATGTATCAGTTGCATCAAATCCAAGTCATCTGGAATTTGTAAATCCGGTAGTGGAAGGGATGGTCAGAGCAAAACAAACCATGATGAAAGATGTTACTAGGAATCGCTACATTCCTCTTTTAATACACGGAGACGCAGCTATAGCTGGAGAAGGTATAGTTGCTGAAACTCTGAATCTTTCCCAGCTTAAAGGCTACAGTACAGGCGGAACAGTTCACATAATTATAAACAACCAGATAGGTTTTACTACATCACCTGTAGATGCAAGGTCAACTGTTTATGCATCAGACGTAGCAAAGATGGTTCAGGCTCCGATATTCCACGTAAACGGAGATGATCCTGAAGCAACCCTGCTTTGCATTCAGCTGGCGTATGAATACAGAATGAAATTCCATAAAGATGTTGTCGTAGATGTTTACAGTTACCGCCGGCTCGGACACAACGAAGCTGATGAACCTGCTTTCACCCAGCCTGTCTTGTATAAGGCAATAAGGAACCATCCGTCTGTCAAAACAATATATCAGCATAAACTTCTGAAAGAAGGCATAATTACTGAACACGACGTAAAAACAATGGAAGATGAGATTTATAAAGTGATGGATAAAGGTTATGAAAGAGCTCATGACGGGGAAATAATCTTCAAACCAGATATACCAATAAGACTTTCTGAAGAAGAAATCAGGAAACTCAGGTCACATCAGCTTCCTGAAATAACCCTGAAAGAACTTAATTACGTTGTAGAGAAAATCACAGAACTTCCTGAAAGTTTTCATCTCCACCCGAAACTGAAGAGATTCATAGAATCGAGAAAGGAATTTATAAACAAAGACGTTATGATAGACTGGGCTTTTGCCGAAGCCCTTGCATTCGGCACCCTGCTTCTTGAAGGAATACCTGTGAGGCTCAGCGGACAGGACAGCGCAAGGGGAACATTTTCCCAGAGGCATATCGTACTGACAGATATGGAAAGTGAGGAAGAAATTATTCCTCACAATAATATTTCAGAGCTTGCTAAAATAGAACCTCTTGACAGTTTGCTATCAGAAGCTGCTGTTTTAGGATTTGAGTTCGGTTACAGTACTGCAGATCCTCTTACCCTTGTAATCTGGGAAGCTCAGTTCGGAGATTTTGCAAATGCAGCTCAGGTAATAATAGATAACTTCATAGTTGCATCATATGACAAATGGCAGCTTCCTTCCAACTTAGTAATGCTGCTTCCTCACGGTCAGGAAGGGCAGGGTCCGGAGCATTCAAGTGCAAGGCTTGAAAGATTTCTCACTCTCTGCGCAGATGACAATATCACAGTATGCAATCCCTCAACACCTGCACAATATTATTATCTTCTGAGAACACAGGGCAAATATAAGAACCGCAGGCCTCTTATAGTTATGACTCCGAAAAGCCTGCTCAGATTACCTGAAGCACGTTCACCAAAGAGTGAATTCACCGGTGGGAAATATAAGCTAATAATAGATGACCACCTAACCGATAAAAAGTCTGTAAAAAGACTTATTCTTACAAGTGGTAAATTTTATTATGACCTTGACAGGTACCGCAGGGAAAACAATATAAAAGACATTGCAATTGCACGTATCGAGAGATATTATCCATATCCTTCGGAAGAAATTAAATCACTCATCAGTTCCTATCCAAATGCAAAGGAAATTGTCTGGGCTCAGGAAGAACCTCATAATATGGGAGCTCTGATGTTTATGACATACAGACTAAAACGTGACATAAGGGATCTTAACGGAGTCCGGCAGTTATTTGCAGTAAGCAGAGATGATAGTCCAGCACCTGCACCGGGCTCTAACTCTGTGTATCTTGAAACACAGAAAAGACTCCTTAATGAAGCTTTCGGGGAGTTCAGAAAAATTGATTTAGTCAGATAAGCCCTCCTCCGGTCATACTGAATTAAAAAAATCAATCCCTTATAGGAGTGAATATTTCCTCGTACAAAAAACTTTTCCGATAAAATAAATTTACGGATTTTCGTTATTGTCCTTTTAACTGACTTAAAATAAAATTGCACCACGTTAGTAATTTAAAAAATAAAAAATCAAAAGGAGTAAGAAACATGACACCGGTACAAACAGAACCTATTAAGGTTAACCACAAAAAAGACAATATATTCATAGGAGCCACGCTTGGTCTTATGATAGCTGCAGTGATAGCGGGAATTCTATTCGGTTAGTTAACTGCTCCGATTTAAAATCTTAAAAAAACTGAGGCGGAGAGATACATTCCGCCTTTTTTACATATAAAAAAATCAGCAAGAATATTCCCAAATAATTATAGGATCATAATCACATTCAGTTTCATCTCCGCTTACATAAGGAATTTTAAATTTCCTAACTATAATTTTCCCCTTGATGAATTGACAATGCGACTTATCTTTTGATTATATCCTATCTGAACTTCTCATTAAAGATCTTGAGGCTGTAAATTTTTCCTGAAAGCTGATTATATGTTAAGCACCTTAAAATGTAAAAAAATATCAACAGCTTAATTAAAATTAATTAGTTAAATTTGCACACTCTTTAGGAACTTTCTGAGCTTTTCAGGCAGAACCTTAAATAATTCTCGGGGTGTGGCTCAGCCCGGTTAGAGCGCCTGGTTCGGGACCAGGAGGCCGGAGGTTCGAATCCTCTCACCCCGACATATCAATAAAATTATCGTTGAAACACATATCAAAAAAATCTCCACTCCGCACCCTCACCGTTTCAGATCTTCCTCCGAAAGAACGCCCGAGGGAAAGATTATATGAAAAAGGAGCTGAAAACCTTACAGACTCTGAATTACTTGCCATAATCCTACGAACAGGCTACAGGGGTGAATCCGTAATTCATCTTGCCCAGAGACTGCTTTCAAAATTCGGTTCGCTTGATAAACTTATGAACGCTTCCATTGATGACCTTAAAAATATAAAAGGCATAGGTACAGCCAAGGCATCTGAACTTATTTCAGTTTTTCAGATCGCAAGAAGAATTAAAATTAAAGATAATGAGCTTTCAGAAAAACATATCTCAAAAAAAATAATTGATAATCCGAGTCTTGCTGCAGATATGATACGTTCTTACATACCTGATTTCATGAGGGAACATTTCTTAATAGCAAGCTTTGATACAAGAGGAAGACTTCTTGGGACAGACATAGTATCAGTTGGAATTCTCACGTCTAGTCTTGTTCATCCGAGAGAAGTTTTCAGGTTTGCAATAAAAAGACATGCTGCTTCGGTAATAGCAGCTCATAACCATCCGTCAGGAGACTTAAAACCTTCCGGTGAAGACATAAAAATTACAAAACGTCTGCATGAGGCAGGAAAACTGCTTGGAATAGATTTAAAAGATCACCTGATAATTTCCAAGACTTCTTACTATAGTTTCAGTGAGGAAGGATATATTTAGTTAAGCTTTTCTCTTGAATTAAAAAAGATTTCAGCTAAATACCTTTCAACAGGAAAGACGAAGAAGTTTTTACTCATCCTTATCCTTGCTAATATTTCGAATGGCTTAAGTATAATGTGATTCCTTCTGTATGCCAGTTTATTATAAAACTTGAAACTCTCGATTAATCTGTATTTTTCATCTGAAACCCAGGGACCTGAGGCTGAAAAATCAAACTCAGCCCATTCATCAAGAGTCTGTGGTAGGCGGTAACCTTTCTGAGCTACTTCACGTGTAATATCTGAACCGGGATAAGGCTTGAAGTAAAAAACCGGTGTCAGGAAGTCCGGATGCATTGATCTCAGTTCCCTTGCAAATTTAAGGGTATCCTTAAGACTCTTTTCAGTTTCATCAGGAAATCCGACTATAAACGGGAAGTGAGCACCTATGTTGTGTTTCAGGCATTTATTTGCTGTACTTATTACATGTTCTTTTTTAATGTCTTTCTTAAGCCAGTCCATCATCTCCTGTGAACCAGACTCAACTCCTACTAAAACACGTCTGAGACCAGACTTCCTGCATATTTCAAATTCCTCATCATTCATTCTGTAACCCTGATCTGCCCTCATGGTTGCAGCCCAGCTGATATTTAGTTTTTTGTTCAGAAATTCACCTGCAAGTTCACTTATCCTTTTACGTTTTGTGAAAAAAGTCTCGTCCTGAAAGTTAACATCAATGAAACTGTATTTTTTCTTCCAATAAGATAACTCCTCACTGATCCTTTCAGGACTATATGCAACCCACGCTCTTCCGTAAACGAACGGATCAGCACAGAAGGAACACCTGAACCTGCACCCGGCAGATGAAATATAATCAAACTGTCTTTTCCTCTTGAAGCGGAAATACTTATCTATATTAATCAGATCGTAATTGACCATAGGTAAGTCGTTCATATCTTTTAAAGGACGCGGCGGATTACGCTTTACAAGATTTCCAGACCTGAATGATATTCCCTGAACTTTCTCCGGAATTTCTCCATCAGAAAGAATTTCAACCAGCTCTCTGAAAGTCTCTTCTCCCTGAGACTGAACAGTTATATCAATACTTCTTTCGGTATTTAAAATTTCTGTGGGGAAAAGTGAAGGATGCCAGCCACCCCATATAACCGGTAAAGCGGGGTAATACTCTTTTACAAGTCTTGATAATTTTAGTGCATCCTTTATGGGACTGCCTGTAAGCACGGTTACACCCAGACAAACCGCATCTTTGCATTCTTTCAGAATGAGTTCATGAGGCTTCTCATCTACTCTTGCGTCTACAATTTTAATATCATATTTCCTGTTATCAAGCGCTGAACCCACTGAAAGCAAGGCAAGGGGCATGTCAAAGAACACTGACATTGGATTATATAATACCACCTTTTTTCTTTTCATCGCAGACAAAAATCAAAGAGGCTAATGGAGTTTTTTACCTTTAGATGCCGTAACGGTAGAATTCAAACCTCCTCTGACTGAAAACTCACCTTTAACTTCAATCCACCTTGGCTTCATAACCTTTACAAGATCATCAAGTATAGTGTTAATCACATTTTCATAGAATATGCCTTCATTTCTGAAAGACTGGAGATAAAACTTCAGTGATTTCAGCTCCACACATTTCCTATCAGCGATGTATGATATGGTAATCACTCCGAAATCTGGCTGACCTGTCTTGGGACAGACAGATGTAAATTCATTTGCCCTGTGAATAATCAGATAATTCCTGTCAGGGAAACTGTTATCAAATGTCTCAAGAAGTTTTATTCTTGAAGGATTGGAGCTTTCAGCCCTGAACTTCTTCACAGATCAGTTAGTTTTACTTCTGAAATTGAGATTACCCGTACCTGCATAATTGGGAACTGTTACCTTAGTGGGTGTGGGACAGTTTATAACAGTATCACATCCGTAAACTCCAAGCACAGATATCACACTTCCGTTTGATGAATTAATTGCTGTGGCACCTATGTAATAATTACCTGAAGCAAGTCCGCTTACCCTGTAATATGCACTTGTAACTCCGCCTGAAGTTACAACTGCAAGTGAGTCGCTCCTGAGCGGAGGCTGACTGAAAGGATTTGAAACATCAGGGAATATTGACACAGCATAATATCTGCCGTTGAAATTGAGGTTTGAATCATTGAAAGTAATTGTACCTGACACAAAATCCTGAGGTGCATTGATTTCCTCTCCGCAAGAGAAGATCAAAAGCAGATATGAGAAAACAGATAGTTTTAATATCTTCATTTTTTTATTGTTATTTATCTGCAAATATAACAATCCAGAATATTACAAAAAGCTGAACTTTAAGTGTATAGAAGTTCTATCTGAATTTTTTCCCTTTTAAATAATGAGGTGCTTAACAATTTTTGCATATAAGATGACAGAAATAAATCCTTTAAAAGGATACAGCGAAGTCTATGTATCTGAACCGGAAAGAAAAAATAAAAGCAGACCATTGCTTAATGTTATTCTTTTCCTGCTTACTTTTTTCACAACCACTTCTGCCGGAGTTGCCTGGCTTAACCGTGATCCGTTTGACCTTAGTAACTTCAGATACGGATTAACCTATTCATTTCTAATACTCACATTTCTCACCTTTCATGAATTCGGACATTACTTTGCAGCAAAGATTCACAAAGTAAGGGTAACTCTGCCTTATTACATACCCTTCCCCCTTGTGCTAAATCCTTTCGGTACTATGGGTGCAGTAATAAGAATTAAACAGCAGATCACTTCACGCAAAGCTTTGTTTGACATTGGTATAGCAGGACCTGTAGCAGGATTTGTTGTATCATTTGCTATGCTTGTATACGGTATGCTTACTCTCCCGCCATTTGAATACATATATACTATTCATCCAGAATACATGCAAACCGGGGTCCCCTTAAGCGGATTCTCATTTGGCTATAATCTTCTGTATTATCTGCTCGGAGAAATACTTGCATCCTCGCCGGATGTATTTCTTCCTCCTATGAATGAAATGTATCATTATCCATTCCTATGTGTGGGATGGTTCGGTTTGTTTGTAACAGCTCTTAACTTACTTCCGGTAGGGCAGCTTGACGGAGGACATATTATTTATGCACTCTTTGGATCAAAAAGCAAATATATAGCAAGAACCTTTTTTGCACTGATGCTATTTATGGGACTTCTGGGACTACTGCCTTTTTTCGGAATTTACTTCCTTGCTGATTACGGATTGCTGAACTGGCTGATATGGGCAGCGCTTATTTTCTTCGTTATCAGGATTGAACACCCTCCGTTTTATGATCCTGAGCCCATAGGCACAGCACGTAAGTTATGGGGTGTATTTGCTCTTATTATGTTTATTTTATGCTTTACTCCGGTTCCCGTCAGCGGAATCTAATTATTACCTTTCAGTAAGCTTCATATTCTCGGAATCAAGGAACCAGATAAACTTTCCGGTTTCTTTCACAGGATCAAATTCAATTTTACAGACACTACAGTTTTTAAAATTAAGCTGAACCGGATTAGTATCACTCTTAATTAAAGCCTGTGAATAAATATTCACATCAGGAGCATGTCCGAAGAGAGCAATTTTATTATGGTAAGAATATCTTTTCAGCAGACTCAGAAAACGACTGAAGGGGCTTCCACCCATAAGTTCAATTACAGTCTTTATCTCGCCGGAGTAATCAAGAACAGAGGCAAATACCTCTGCAGTCTGAACTGATCTGACAAGAGGGCTTGAAAGCATCATATCAAATGAGACTTTCAGATCCTGAAGTTTCATTGCAACTATCCTGCAATGATTTCTTCCGTGAATCGTGAGATATCTGTAACCTTCCTCAACTATCTCATTGTCAAGTTCGGCAGCAACACCATGCCTTATAATATAAATCTCCATTAGTTAAATTTCTCCAATTGCTATGTTATTTGAAAGACCGCTTATCTTTACACATCTTATCTGATTTTCAAAATTTTTCAGAATATCTTTATTATCCTTGAGTTCAACTCTTATATAATTATCAGTAAAACCTTTTATTGAGTTGTTCTCTGATTTCTCAAAAAGCACGTTAAAGTATTTCCCTTTATTGCTTGAATAAAATAAATTTCTCTTATATTCAGAAATCTGGCGAAGCCAACTTGTTCTTCTTTTCCTTATGCTGACATCAACCCTTCCGCTTAATTTAAGTGCAACGGTATCTCTTCTTTCAGAATAAGTGAAAACATGGAGATAGTTTACAGGCAGGTCTTCAAGGAAACTACAGGTTATTTTAAAACTCTCATCGCTTTCTCCGGGAAAACCAGTAATCACATCAGCTCCGATGCATGCCTCCGGAATTTCAGATTTAATCCTGAAGACCAGCTCCCTGTAATATGATGAATTGTAACGTCTCCTCATCAGCCGGAGAATTTTATCATCACCTGACTGAAGAGGGATATGAAAATGTCTGCATATAACCTGTGAAGATTTAACAAGTTTAATTATCTCATCAGAAATCAGATTTGGTTCAACTGAACTGATCCTTACTCTGGGCACATCAAGTTTCTCCATCAGATACAACACGTCAATAAACTTTTTTTTGTCTGAAGAATAATCTCCTGTATTTACACCTGTGAGAACTATTTCTTTATAACCTGAGTCCAGAAGCATTTTCACATGTTCAGGTATTTCATTGAAATTCATACTTCGGGACTTTCCTCTTGCAAGAGGTATGGTACAGAAAGAACATTTATAATCACATCCGTCCTGAATCTTTAAAAAAGCTCTGGTCCTGCTGTCAGAGTCAGAACTATATGCATATTCAAAGTCAGTTAATTCACTTTCCGGAGACCTGAATACACAGGAATAATCTCTCTTCTCAAAGTTCTCAGCATAATCAAAAAGACGAAACTTTTCCCGAGCCCCGAGCACAAGATCGACTCCTTCTATTCTGTCTCTTATACACATCT